>JACDAW010000015.1 GCA_013695245.1 Pyrinomonadaceae bacterium
CCTAAGATGATGCGCGCTCCGTCGCCATGTGCCCGTTTCGCTAACTGGCGAGCGAGCGAGCGTCCGGTTGTGCGTATTGTTTCTCTATCAAGCGGAAAGCGACCGGCTTCGCCGCGCATTCCATCCGTGCCGAAAAGTTTTTTCATTGAAATCTTTTGGGGTTATTAAAGTCAACAAAACTTATTGCTTGAGCGTAAATCTTGCGGGTTCGGTGGCAAGCAACTCGACTTGCCCGTTCATGCCCGGCGTCAATTCTAGACGAGGTATTACCGAAGCGTCGCTTGCGTACTCTAAAACTAAAATTAAGTTCTCTGCCCGCAGAGACTCGACGAGCGAAACCGGCGCGCGAACTAAAACAGTTGCTCTTTCCGGCTGCGCAACTGCTTCGCCGTTTGCGGCGCGCACGCTGACACCGTTAAAGCGTTTCTCAACGAGGCGTTCACCGATCTCAACGCGCACGCTCACATTGGGAGTGAGCGCGACGAGCTTTTGATCAAGAACGTCAACGGATGTCTGCGTGTTAGTGATGGTTTGCGTCGTCCCGTCGAGCGGAATCGTTTCGGTCGTGGCGTGTTCCAATGCGCGCACGTGGCTTTCGGGGCCGCGCACGCGGATTCTCTGCGGCTCGATCTGCACACCGCGCACTTCATATCCTGCCGCAGGCTGCCCATCCAGCCGCGCCTCGACCTCCACCTCGCGTTCAATGCTACGTTCGACGCGAAGCGCAATGCTCGCCGGTTCGATGCGCTCAATGGCAACGCCATCGGGCAATTCCATGGTCACAGTTTCGCGCGTCAAACGCGCCACGCGATCACCCGGCTTCAGCTTGCGAATGTCAACGCTCGCCACTAGGTCGCGCACGCTGATCTCATCGAGCGCGCGCTTTGCGCCCGAAAGCGTCACGTCAACTTCGTCACGCGTGTCGTTACTGATTTCCAGATCGGACGGCAGCAGAAATCTCAACTGAACTCCGCGCAGACGAATAGTGGCCGGTGCGCGTTGCCCTATTACGCCGAACCACAATCCGAGCGCGATGGCCAAAGCCAATAGTTTCAAGCTCCAATCGCGGAGCATGAAATCTCGCAACCAACTGCGCGCGACGGATGCAAGGTCGCTGCTGCCGGAACGATCATTGCTGCTGCGAAAATTCATCATCAAGAGATAACAGTTAGCGTTCAGCTACTAGCGCGGCAATCGGGTTTCTAAACTCGGATCGCTAATGGCTGATTGCCATCCGATCACGTTGAAACAACTTCGTTAGTGTCAGCTTCGGGCAGCGCATTGTCATCTTCGCTCTTACGGCGAGCGTGAGATTCGAGCGCTTTTGAGATAAGCGTGCGCAAGTTTGTGGCGTCGAGACCGCGCTTGATGCGACCGTTGCGCACAAAGGAAATGAGTCCGGTTTCCTCCGAAACGACAACGGCGACCGCATCCGTGTCTTCCGTGATACCGATGGCGGCGCGGTGGCGCGTGCCCAAATCTTTCGAGAGTAACGGATTTAAGGTGAGCGGCAGAAAACATGAGGCGGCCGCAACACGATGATTGCGCACGATAACTGCGCCGTCATGTAGAGGCGTCGTCGGATTAAAGATCGTGACGAGCAGATCGTAACTGAGTTCGGCATCAAGGCGAACGCCGCCGTCAATCACGTTTTTCAATCCGACGCCACGCTCGATAACGACGAGCGCGCCCGTCTTCGTCGAAGCCAAAGACGTCGCGGCTAACACCACTTCGTCGTAAACGCCTTCGCCGAATTGCCCGCGTTGGGGCCGCGCAAACGGCATTCGGATGCGATTGCCGAAGGTAATGAGCGCCTGTCTGATTTCGTTTTGGAAAAGCACGATAACGAGCACGCCGATGTAAAGGAGCGCGCCGCGCAGCACGAATTCAAGCGTCGCCAAGTTTTGCTTGACAGCTAGCCAGTAGAGCAACGCGAACGCAACGATCCCCGCCGCCATCGGCACAGCTCGCGTGCCGCGCACAAGCTTTAAGACCGTATAGACGAGCACAAAGACGAGCAGCACGTCCGCGATGTTGCGCGGCTCAGCAAGTCGTCCGAGGTATTCGCCATACACTTGTAGCAGAAGGATCGTCAAATCTTTGAACCTTGAATGCTTGGTGCTAAGCAATCGCGCATCGTTTCTTTCGTGAAACTTTGCGCCGTTTAGCTGCAACGGCTATTGAGCTTGTGGGGGAAGTCCGCGCAACGGCTGGAAGAAAATCTCTCTCTGCTCCGGCGCGGAAAGCGGGCGCAATACCTAAACTATTTTAATCGAACTCTTCGGATAAGCTTTGACTGTTGTGCGACTCCGCATGGATTATGCTTTATAAAGGAGGAACAAATCAATAGCGGCGCGAAACAAACGCTCTCCGCGCGGTTGATTTATTTCAAACAGGAATGTTTTGCCGAAATTATTTGAGCGTAACAGGCTGTAATTTACGTTTGGCGACGTTTTAATTTGCCCGGTTGAAGAAAGCCTATAAGCTCGCCGCCGCCGTTGATCACGGCGAGCGCGCCCGTGCCGTTACGTTTCATTAAACTTTCGGCATGTTCGAGCGTCGTTCCGTCCTCGACGAAGAGTTGCGAGTTGACGGGGCGCATCACTTCGCCGGCGCGCGTTACGCGCCAACGCTCGCGCGGCAATTTTTTCAAATCCTCAAGCATCAGTATGCCGTGCAGACGCCGCTCGCGCGCAACGGGCACGGCCATCTGGCGATGAAGCGGTAAGATTTGATCGACGAAGTGGCTCACCAACACGTCCGGCTCAATTGAAAGCGGCGCGCCCATCGCGTCGTTCACGGTCGCGCGCTTGCCCGCGCTCGATTCTTTGACGACGTTTGCCGCTGCGCTGCGTAAAAACAGTCCGACCAGAACCGCCCACAATCCGCTCAGAAGATCGCCGCGCAAGAAAGCAAGCCACAGTCCCAAGACGACAAGCGTCCATGCGATTAACTGACCGCTAACGCTCGCTATGCGCGTGGCTTCCTTAAAATCTCCGGTGCGCCGCCAAAGCAGCGCGCGCAAGACGCGCCCGCCATCGAGCGGGTAGCCCGGCAGCAAGTTAAAAACGGCGAGCAGCAAGTTAAAGCTGCCGATGAGAAAGAAAGCAGAGGCAGTAATGTAATACTCACTCGTCTTTGCGATCCATGTCACGCCTAACGCCAGTAAGCCGAACAGAAAACTTGCGGCCGGCCCGGCAATGGCGATGTTCAATTCCGCTTTCGCGCTTTCGGGTTCGCCGCGCAAACGCGCCAACCCGCCAAACGGGTGCAGCACGATCTCGACGGTTTCTATTCCCTCCAAACGCCCGATGACCGCGTGCGCTAACTCATGACCGAAAACGCAGAGGAACAGCGCAATCGTCGTTAATGCGCCAAACGTCCACGCTGTCAAAGTATTGACCTGCACCAAACGCAACCGCTCGAAGTTCGTGGCGATCAGCCATACGCTCACGGCAAACACCGCAAACCAGCGGTAATCAATGCGTACCGGAATGCCGTAAACGCGCGCCACTTGAATCTGTCTCTTAAATAGCTCGGTAAACTTCATTATCCATTTAAGAAACTAGAAGTGGGCGATCTAACCGGAAGAAGAAAGCACCTATTATTCTAGCTTCGTCTTTTGATCTACACCTCAAACGCTCCGGCTTCCGCGTCGAGCGCGAAGTGCGGTTCGTTGCGCGTGACGCGGCGCAAGAGAAGTGGTTCATCGAACAGTTGAGCGAGGCCGTGGACAATGGCGTAGCGCGGCTCATCGGCTGTTCGCACTGTCAGTTGCGTTTCGCGCGCCAAGTATTCTTCCATGCCTTCAAGGAGCGCGCCGCCGCCCGTTAAGATGATGCCGCGATCATAGATGTCGGCCGCCACCTCCGGCTGCAATTCGGCGAGCGCCATCTTCACATCTTCCGCGATCTTGCGCACAACCCCCTGCGTCACGCCGTAAACCTCAGCCGCCGTCACTTCAATCGCGCCGGGGCTGCCCGTCTGCACGTCGCGCCCTTTAACCGTTAACTGCTTTTCCGCCTCGTGCGGCTCGGTCGCCGATCCCAATTCAATCTTCAAACGCTCGGCCGTTATTCCGCCGATGATGAGTCCCCGATGCCGTCTTATGCGATCCGTGATCGCCGCATCAATGTCGAAGCTACCGATCCGCTCGGCGTGCGCATAAACGATTGAGCCGCGCGCGACAACGGCGATGTTCGTTGTGCCGCCGCCCATGTCAACAACGGCCGATGCGTGTCTGTCGTCGAGTTGCACGCCCGCGCCGATAGCCGCTGCCAACCCTTCCTCAACCATATAGACGCGCCCGATGTGCGCGTGTTCGGCCGCTGTCAGAAGCGCGCGCTGCTCAACCTGCGTGACGCCCGCAATCACGCTCATCACGGCGCGACGCGAGAAATGCGAAATGCCGCTTCTGGCTTCCTGCACAAAATGATCGAGCATCTTTTGCGTGCGCTCGAAATCTGCGACGACGCCATCAACAAGCGGCGCGATCACACTCACGTCGCGCGCTTCGCGCCCCTGCATCCCCTGCGCCTCTTTGCCGAGAGCGACGATCTCGCCCGTAATCTTGTTGACCGCAACGACTGACGGCTCGTCAACAACGATGCCGCGCCCGCGCACGGAGATGATCGTCGAGGATGATCCCATATCAATCGCCATCGAGTCCGATACAAGGTCACGTAAAGATGTGAACCGCATGAACGAGCGCGTTTTTTTCATAAGTGATCGTGAAGACATAAGAATTAGTGAGCAGTAAGCAGTTTTACTTTCTACTGCTCACCTACTACTCCCCTTGCTTGCTCCCATTCGACTTCAAAAAGCGGCACGGGTTGAACGCGATTCTTGACCGTGATCGGATCGTGCGGGCGAAACGAGAAAGGACTTTGCGCGGCGCTCTTCGTCGCTTCGCTCATCAATATCTGCCCGCCTTTCGCGTTTGATTCGAGCCGTGCGGACAAGTTTACCGTGTCGCCGATGGCTGTGTATTCCGAGCGACGCTCCGAACCGATGTAGCCGACGGTCGCTTCGCCCGTGTGGAGACCGATGCCGATGCTGATCTCCTGAAGTCCAGCCGCGTGCAGTTCCTCGTTGATCCCGCTCATCTGTCGCTGCATTTCGACGGCCGCCGCCACCGCGTTTGACGCATCTTCTGGGCTGGCTGTAGGCGCGCCGAAGAGAGCCATCAATCCGTCGCCGATGTATTTATCGAGCGTGCCGCCGTGCGCAAAGATGACTTCGGTCATTGCGGAGAAATAACGGTTTAAGAGTTGCACGACCTGTTCCGGCGGCGCGTGCTCAGAAAGGCGCGTGAATCCCCGGATGTCAGCGAAGAGAACGGTGACAGTTTGATTTGCGCCGCCGAGTTTGAAAGATTCAGGATGTTCGAGCATCTGGCGCACAACGTATTCCGGCAGAAAGCGCGAATAATTTGCGCGCGCCACTTCTTCGCGGGCGAGGCGTTCATGCGAGCGCGCGTTTTCAACGGCGACGGCCGTTTGCGCGGCGATGGCGCTTAAGAGTTCGAGGTGATCTTTCGTAAAGACGGCGAACGGATCGAGGCAGTCGGCATAGAGCGCGCCGTGCACACCAGATTCGGCAACGAGCGGCGCGCACATCGTTGAGCGCACGCCCTGCGAAACGATTGATTCGCTGCGTAGCATTTCGTCGGCCGCCGCGTCCTGCGATAAAAGCGCGACCCTATCCGTCATCACCTTCTTTGTGATCGTGCGCCCGATGGTTGACTTCTTGGCGTGGACTTCGAGCTTTTCGTTTTTAACGCGCATCGAGACAGGACGTAGATTATCTTCGCCTTCCGCCGCGCCTGCCTCCGCCAAAAGCGCGACGACGCGATCCGCTGGCGTGACGCGGAAGATGATGTCCGTCGCTTTATCGAAAATATCTTTGAGATCAAAGTCAGCGCCGAGCGTGCGACTCATCTCGTAGAGAAGGCCGAGAATGTCGGCTTTGCGCCGCAGGGATTCGAGTTCTTCGTTCTGTGAGGGCGCGGCAGCATTAGAGGTGGCGGTGGTCGTCGGTTTGCCCTGTAGCGCGGCGCGAATCACGTCGTTGGCGGAAACCAACAGTTGCGTGTGACCGAGACGTTTGTTGTCGTAGCGTACCTCCGGCTCTTTCTCAACTGGCTGTTGCGCTTCAAACCGCAGCGTGCTCATGCCGATGGTGACGCGGTCGCCGTCTGCAAGCGGATGCTCGAAGCGCGCTTCGCCGTTAACGAACACACGGTTGGCGCTGCGTTGCACTCCGCTGCTCGTGGCGACGCCGTCAACAAGCGTGTATGCGTCGTTGGTAAATTTGATGTGCGCATGGTGGCGCGAGGCGCGCATGTCATCAAGGACGATGCAGTTATCGGGGGCGCGTCCGATGGTGCAAGGCGTTTGCGCGGACAGACGGAATTGCCACTGCCGACCCTTAGCGTCCGAAATATGCAGAAGACCCATAAACTTAATCTCCGACGGATGAGGCGCGCTCCGCTCTTCTGAAATCTCTCTTGTCACTGCGGGGTGCTTATGAAAACGAATGCCTACGATTCCAAAAAAGCGCGGGCGAGGCCGTTATTCTACAGATAAATTTCGCTTCGTGCCAGCGACAATTCATGCGCACTTCTGATTCCCCTCCAAACATCAGAGACGAAAGCGCGAGGTCAAGATTGCGTTAAAGAATTTTGCGGTTTTGTAACACGCCGTTAACATGAACGGGCTATGCTTTCACACTAATTTAAAATTCGCAGGCAACACAGGGCAGGCTCGGCTCATTTTCCATTTCAAGGAGCGCAAATTTTCGTGTCTATCGCCAACGAACTAAGCACTGATGTCGCCGTCGCCGTGCTAACCCGGCCTGAAAATTCCACATCCGCGCCGCCCGACTCGCGCGAACTAAGCAACGTCGTTCTCGAAGTTTATTTCACGCTTCAACGGTTAACCCTTGAAGCGAAAGATTATCGCCGCTCGCAACCGCGTTTCGCCCCGACTTCTTCGCCGCCCGCAAACGGCAAACACGCCTCAAGCGGACACTAATAGTCTCAGTTCCCGAAGCGTTTCAAATTTCCTATCCTTAAGCTGCTTTGCGGACGGCGGCAAGTTTCGCGTTTGAGTCGCTTTCTCGTTAATATACCGCTCGTTTTATACAAGCGAATTCGGGTTTCTCATCGCTTCGCTGAAGCGACAAGAGCCGCGAACTCGCAACCATCATCCTTAGAACAAGCTCAACGAGAAAGGACGTTTCAAAATGCGTTACGTTTCGCTGCGCGCTTTTGCGTTGTGTCTGCCACTTGCTCTTTTCGCTTCACACGCTGTGGCGCAGACATCTTCCGCGCCTCCCGTTTCACTTACAAATAATTCTACGCCGCCCGAAATTTCTCCGACGAACGCTGACGTGCGCACAGAACTGCAACAACAGCGCGAAGAGATCGAACGTCTGCGCCGCGCCCTCATCGAGCAATCCGAACTTATCAACAACCTTCGCTCACGCATCGAACGAACGGAACAAGCATTGCAGCCTTCAACCAACAGCGACCGTGCCATCTTAGCAAATAATAATCCGCAAGCCGCCGACACGGGCGCGGGCGTCGGCTCAAGAAGCCCTTCAGCGACACAACCAAACACATCGAACTCTTCGCAAACAAATCAGGACAGCGAGCGGCTAAGTCGCGTCGAAGCGCAGGCGCGTCAAACGAGCGAAACACTCGCGCGTCAACTCGGCTCGATCACATTTAGCGGCGACATCCGTTTGCAATACGATTCTCTTTATGGGCAGTTAAACGCACAACCCAACAGCAGCGACCCAAGCGTGCTCGGCAACGAACTCAGTTCGCGGCAACGCTTTCGCTTGCGCGCCCGCCTCGCCATGCGCGGTCAAATCGGCAAAGAATTCGATTGGGGCTTGCGCTTTTCCACCGGCAGCTTCTCGGACGTGGCCTCCGCGAATCAAATCCTTACCGATTTCTACACGCGCAAACCCTTCGCGCTCGATCAAGCTTATCTGACTTTCCGCCCCGCGCGCCTTCCCGGACTTCGCTTGCAGGGCGGCAAATTTGACGCGCCTTGGCTGCACACGGAAATGACGTTTGACAACGACGTTCAGCCCGAAGGCTTCAATGAGCAATACTCGCGCGATTTCAAACAGGGACGCTTGCGCAATCTAACTTTGCTCGCGTGGCAACTTCCCTTTCTCGAACGCAACTCCGCCTTCGTGCTTGGCGCAGACAATCGAGTAAACGTCGAAAACTCCCGCCGCGCAGGGCGCGACCTCGCGCTCTACGGCGCGCAACTGCGTTCGCGTTTCGACTTCAATCCGAAACTCGCTTTAACCCTTTCGGCCGCCGATCTCTATTTCTCCGGCACGCAGTTCATCACGCCCGTTCAATTCTTCGGTGGTCAACTACAACTTCCAGTCACAATCAACATCCCTGCGACCGCCAACGCGCCCGCGCAATCCGTGAGCGGCGTCGCCGCGATCCCGCGCGAACTGCTCGTCGCAGGCAATGGCAATCTCGGACTTTCCTCCGCAACGAACAATGCCATCAATCCTAACGGGCGGCTCGCCTCCGGGTTCAACCTCGTTGACTTGATCGCGCGCCTCGCCATCGCCCGC
>JACDAW010000037.1 GCA_013695245.1 Pyrinomonadaceae bacterium
CTCGCCGACATGGTGACGCAACTCGTCGGCGGACTTCGCGCCGGAATGGGCTACACAGGCTGCCGCACTATCAAAGACTTCCAAGAGAACACACGCTTCGTCCGCATCAGCGCGGCGGGTTTGCGCGAGTCACACGTTCATGACGTTATCATCACGAAAGAAGCGCCGAACTATCGACTCGAATAGTAAAGAGCTTTCTACCTTCAGTATTCAGCACAACACTTGTTGGGCTTCTCTATTTTAAATGTGAAGGAGGTCGCATGAAAAACAGTTTACTTGTGTTAGCTGCCTTCTCTTTACTGCTTCTTAGTTCAGACGTTGCTTTTGCTTGCCGCTGTATGAGAGTAGAAGCTTCTGCCGACCTTTCGCGGTATGCTGCTGTGTTTTCCGGCAAAGCGGTCGAGGTGACGCGGCTGCCGACAAGCTTGCGAGTGAAGTTCAGAGTCGAAAGTGTGTGGAAGGGTGCGGATGCGAAAGAGATCACCTTGTTCCTGCCGCGCTCCAGTGATCTAAGAGTGATTTCAAGTTGTGACATCGGATTCAAGGAAGGAGAGAGCTATCTGGTTTATGCTTTTACCTCTAAGAGAGATGGCACGCTGACAACGGGCAAATGCAGTCGCACCAGAAAGCTTGTGGATGCAAATGAAGATTTTGCGGTGCTTGGAGAAGGACAGCGGGTAGAGTGAAGGTTTCCGGCACCAGCAGAGAAGCCAAACAAGTCCTCGGATCGCAACGCCTCGATAGCTTCGTTGTTATGGTTCTTAATTAAAGTTTAAGCTGGATGCATCTTACTCGGCACGGCTCAATTCCGACGCTGCTCTTTTTCATTTTAACATCTGACTCCTTCCTTTTATGCTTAAAAAGGTCTTAGTCTTGTCGGCTTCAGCGGGAGCGGGTCACATTCGCGCGGCGCAAGCCGTTGTGCGTGCGTTTGTGGAGATGAACGCGGCGGAAGAAGTTCAGCACATTGACGTTCTGCAATACACGAACAAAATCTTCCGGCATCTCTATTCAAAAGCCTACATCGAGATGGTCAACAAGACGCCGGAACTCTTGGGCTGGCTCTACGACGCGCTCGATACGCCTTGGAAGAACGAACACCGCCGTCTTGCGCTCGACAAGTTGAACACACGCCCGTTCGTCAGAATGCTGCGCGAGCAGAAACCCGACTTCATCGTCTGCACGCATTTCCTTCCCGCCGAGATCGTCTCGTGGCTTAAGGCGAAGGAGCATATTAATTCGCGTCAGGCAATCGTTGTCACGGATTTCGACGTACACGCGATGTGGTTGTGTCACCATTACGAACACTACTTCGTCGCGCTCGACGAGACGCGCGTGCATCTCGAAAAGCTCGGTATCCCGCCCGCGAAAATCACCGTCTCAGGAATCCCGATTGATCCGGTTTTCGCCGAACGAAAAGACAAGCTTGAGATGCGGCGGAAGCATAAGCTCGCAGAAGATAAATGGACGATTCTGCTTTCGGCCGGGGGCTTCGGCGTCGGCCCCGTCGAACACATCATGCAGGCGTTGCTCGATCTCGAACACGAAGCACAGGTGATCGTTTTGTGCGGGCGCAATGTGGAGTTGCGCGAACGCATTGAAAACTTGCGCGGCGTTTCACACCATGAAAGCAAAGTGACAATCAAAGCCCTAGGCTATACGACAGAGATGGACGAACTGATGTCTGCGTCTGACATGTTGCTCGGCAAGCCGGGCGGGTTGACGACTTCAGAGGCGTTGGCGAAAGAGTTGGCGCTTGTGATCGTCAACCCGATTCCCGGACAGGAGGAGCGCAATTCCGATCACCTGCTTGAGGAAGGCGCGGGCGTTCGCTGCAATAATCTTCCTGCGCTCGCCTTTAAGATTGATAATTTGCTTGATGACCAACCGCGCTTAGATAGAATGCGCCAAAACGTTTGCCGCCTTGCGCGCCCCGATGCCGCACGCGAGATTGTGCGCAAGCTGCTTGCGATCCGCGAAGAAAGCACTGCCGCCGCGCCAAGCGATAGAGAAAGAAACGTCGGCTTATTAACTTCAAAAGCGTAATTTACGCGCGACCGTAGCGCGCGCCGGATCACGATGGCGAAGCGATTTGTCGCTTGAAAGTTTAACTCCTGCTCTTTACCTTGAAAGAGAAACATTTTCCCGACTTATGTCCGGTGCTTATTCTCATCGGACACGTATCGTTTACTTGAAAGCCAATGGGAAGCGTTAGGCATTTTATTTGCTACGTTGAAATCATCGAACAATGAAAACCCGCGCCGCCATCGTCATCGCCAATCCTAACTCCGGTCGAGGCCACGATCACGCGCGTCAACTCACAGAATTTTGCCGCAGCCTTCAAGAGCAAGGAATCAACACAAACTTATTAGAAACGAGTTGCGCGGGCGATGCTGCGCTGTTGGCGAAGCGTGCCGTTCAAGAAGGCGCGACTGATTTGATTGTGGCGGGCGGCGACGGCACGATCAACGAGGCGTTGCAAGGCATCATCGGAAGCGATTTACGTTTGTGCGTTTTGCCGCGCGGCACGGCCAATGTGCTCGCGCGCGAACTCGGAGTTTCGGGCGACTTGGAAGCGGCGGCGCAGATGTTTGCGCGCGGGCGCACGCAACGCATCTACGCGGGTTGCGCCATTATGGAGCGCACAGATGAGAAACGCTATTTTCTTCTTATGGCCGGAATCGGTCTTGACGCTTCGATTGTGCAGGGCGTTCGTCCAGCTTTAAAGCGGCGCGTGGGCGAGGCGGCCTTCTGGTATTCCGGCGTCGAGCATCTCGCGCGTTGGCAGCCCGCGCCGTTCACAATCGAAGTCAGTGGTGAAACTCACACGGCGACGTTCGTTGCTGTCGGCAAAGCCCCGCGCTACGGCGGCAATCTTTCGATCACGCCGCGCGCCCGTCTCAGCGAACCAACATTTGAGGTTTGCGTTGTCGAATCCAGCAGCAAATTTCGCTACCTGCGATTGCTCGCCCACGTCGTCCGCGATGGGTTGCCGGAAGACACGCGGGACGTGCGATACTTTCGCGCGACAATCGCACGCGCGACGGGAGACGCGCTCGTGCAAGTTGACGGCGAGATGATCGGCGAACTGCCCGTGCGCTTTGAAATCCCTCCACACCCGATTGAAGTTATCGTTCCTTAAAACTTTCAAAATCACGCGCTACTCAAATCCGGCAAGACCGTTATACATCCTTCTGTTGATAATCAGTTGCGTCCGCCGTTTTGACTAAGCCATTGAGTGCGTAATGCGCGTTGTTGCGGCGTAATGTTTGCCGCTTCTTCGATGCGGTAATCGAAACGCTCCGGCGCGCCGAGTGTGAGCGCGGCGCGCACGGTGCGACGGTCGCGCTTGACGACGATGGGCACAGTTTGATTTTGCTTGAAACGATTGAGCACACTCCGCCACGTCTGCGGCGTGACGCGCAAATTGGCGATGGAGATGATTACATCCCCTTGATTTAATCCGGCACGCTCGGCGGGCGAATCGTTGCGCACGTTTATGATGCGCGCGTCTCGCGCTTCAGGGTCGAGCGCAATTCCGGCGGTGAAAGATTCGGCGGCAGGAGTGCGCGCAAGTTTTAAGCCGACGGACGAGAGAGCTTCGTCGTAAGGCGGCGGCTCAACGCCGCGCACGTGGCGGCGAAAGAAATCACTAAAATCCACTTCCGTCACCTCAGAAGTCTTGCGCGCGAAATCCTCGTTCGTGTAGCCGCGCCCGCGCAAATAGTATGTCTCCTTCGGACTACGAAGATAAAATTCTTCGTACATCGCGCGCATCACGTCATCGAGCGAACGCTTGCCATTGGTTCGATTGCGAATAAGAAGATCGAGAGTCAGCGCCAAAACTTCGCCCTTCGAGTAGTAGTAACCGGGAATCGAAGTGTTGGCGAGATTTGTGCGCTGCGCGTGCTGTGCGCCGTCAACAAGTGGAGCTATCACTGATAACTCTTCGGCGCTTCTGAGACGGCTGCCCGGCGCTGATTCAACCGTGCCGATGTAACGGCTGAGCGTCGCAAGCAACTGTGCGTCCGTCCACAATCCGGCGCGGCGTTGCATGAGATGGCCGTAATAATTCGTAAAACCTTCGGCGATCCAAAGCCCGCGCGTGTTTGCGGGGCGCGTGAAATCCCATGGCCCCAATCCCACAGGCCGCAGGCGCTTCACATTCCAGACGTGAAAGAATTCGTGCGCCACGGTGTCGAGCGTGTCTTCATACATTCCTTCGTCGGCGAGCGCGCCCGTTTCAATAATGTTCGTTGAAGTGAGGTGCTCCATGCCGTCGCCGGAGCGGTCGTCGGCCGCGAAGTGAATAAGAAATGTGTAGGAATCAAATTCCGGTGCGCCCCACATCGCCGTCTCCGCGCGCACGATCTTTTCAATATCGCGCACAAGCGCGGGACGCTTTCCCGCTTCCGCGCCGAACGAATGCACGACGACGCGGTAGAGTTTGCCATCAACGCGAAACTCGTCGGTTGTAAACTCCGGCGCGACTTCTGTCGGCGTATCAATCATCAGATCGTAATTCGCAAAGTTTTGTAAAACGAAGCCGCCCGCCCCTTGCGTTGTTACGACCCGCGCTTTATCCATATAACCGTTCGCCACGCGCCAACCATTAGGTGGCGTGATGATAAGTTCAACAGGGTCTTGTTTGTGATCGACGACGTACATGAACACCGACGCGCCGTTGAAGTTCGCGTGCGTCGAATTTAACTGCGAGAAAGTGCCTGACAGATCGTTGGCGAATACGTGATACGCGAAGCGCACAATGCGATTACCGCCGCTGGTCTCCACACGCCACGTTTGATCGTCCAACCTGAGCGGCGTGCGTTCATCCTCCGCTCGCAGTCCACGCGATAGAGGCAGACGTTCGGCGCGCGCGCCAACTTCTTGCACGTTCTTCGCAAAATCGAAGACGGCATAGCGACCGGGCGACCAGCGCGGCATCTGAAAATCGACATGCTCGGTCGCGGCGGGAACTTCGACGAAAACATTGACTTTGAACAGGTGCGTGTTCGGATACTGCATCGCCAAATGGTATTCGATTTTGTAAGGCGCGGCGGATGCTTGCGTCTGTGATAAGGCGACAGCGCAGAACGTTAAGATAAGCAGCGAAGCACAGCACGCATCGCGCATAGCGATCTTCAAGGTTCGTCTCATAAACAGAATTCCGTCATCAATCGGCGTAATAGAAAAGGCTCGTTCTTAATTTCCGACTGAATTATTCGCCTCGAAACGTGTGCATGTCAAAACTCTTTGCGCGTTTATCTTCGTGGCTTCGCTTCTTTCCTAACGCTTTGCCTTGACGCATTGCCCAACGATGTTCTAGCTTTTCATCTTCAGACACACTCTTTTATGAATACAACCGGGCGGCTTTACTATCTCGATTCATACTTGCTCGAATTTACAGCGCGCGTCACTGCTTTCGCGGAGATGGATGATCAACGCTTCGCCGTCACGCTTGACGAAACAGCCTTTTACCCGACGGGCGGCGGTCAACCGAGCGACACGGGCACGCTTGAAAGTTCGACGGGTGTGGCGCGCGTCGTCGAGTGCATTGACGCAGGAAGCGAGGGCGTGCTGCATGTTATCGAAGGCGAGCCTCCGCAAACGGGCGCGCGCGTTGCGGGGCGCATTGATTGGCCGCGCCGCTTCGAGCACCTTCAGCAACACACCGCACAACACATTCTCTCGCAAGCTTTCATCAAACTTTACGATGCGGAGACGCACGGCTTTCGCATTATGGAACGTTGGTCAGAGATCGACGTGCGACTTGAAAACCCGTCTGCCGAACGCATCCGTCAAGCTACGCAACTCGCTAACGAAATCGTCTGGGAGAATCGCCCCGTGCGCGTTCGCCTCGTGACCGCTGAAGAAGCGGCGCGCATGTCCTTGCGTAAAGCTCCGCAGCGCGAAGGCGTTCTGCGCATCGTCGAGATCGAAGGCTTCGATACGAATGCTTGCGGCGGCACACACGCGCGCGCCACTGGAGAGGTCGGTGTGATCTTCGCGCGCTCGTGGGAACGTGCCAAAGGTATGACGCGCATTGAATTCGTGGCTGGCACGCGCGCCTTGAAGGATTATGACATCGTTAACGAAACAGCGCATCGCATCGCCGCCTCCTTCAGCGTCGGGCGCGACGAAATAGAGCAATCAACTTTGCGCTTAACGGACGAGCACAAAGAACTCTCCCGCCGCCTGCGTGCACTCGAAGCAACACTCATCGAAGCGGAGGCGGAAGAACTCATACGGCAAATAAATCCCGGACTAAATGAGCGGCGAATCGTGGCGCGCATCTTCGACCGTCGCGATCATGAGAGCTTAAAACAACTCGCGCAGATGTTAATTCAGCGACCACAAACAATCGTCTTACTCGCTTCGACCGATGGCGGCGCGGCGCGGCTCGTCTTCGCCCGTTCGCCGGACATTCAAGCGGATATGAACCTGCTTATGCGCGAAGCCTGTCAAGAATTAAACGGGCGCGGCGGCGGTCGCCCCGACATGGCGCAGGGCGGCGGGCAAGCCAACTCTACAACCCTAACTCAAACGCTTAAACTTATTACCGAGCGTCTCAACGCAAATTAATTTCCGGGAGTTGCAAGCTTGACACCGCTTCGCTCGCTATCTATCATTTGTTTCTTGCAAGTGGGGCAGTAGCTCAGTTTGGCAGAGCGCCGCATGGATGGATTGCGTTATAATGCCATTCATGTCGAGACCGAAAAATCCGAAAGCTTGCCGCATCTGCCCGAATCCTGTGAAGGATTACGTTGCTATCTATTGCAGTAATAGATGCCAGCTACAAGCTCAGCACGAAGCGTATATCGAGCG
>JACDAW010000054.1 GCA_013695245.1 Pyrinomonadaceae bacterium
GAGCAGAGCGGCGGCTACATCGCTTCAAACGAAACGAGACAGCGCGGCGATGAAGACGCGGGCGGCGCAAGCGTGACTGTCAACGTCGAAGTGCGCGTGCCTTCGGCGCAGTTCAACAACGTGCTTGAAAAGATTCGCGGCTTAGGCAGTCGCGTGAGCAACGAAAAGGTTACGGGGCAGGACGTAACCGAAGAATTCATTGACCTCGAAGCGCGCATCCGCACTAAACAAGCTCTCGAAGCGCAGTTTATCGAAATCATGCGCACGGCGAAAACCGTGCACGACGCGCTCGAAGTGCAAACCCAACTCGCCGAAGTGCGCACCGAGATCGAACGCTTGCAGGGTCGCTTGCGCTATCTCGAAAATCAGACGAGCCTGTCCACGATCAAAGTCACCTTAGAGACGCCCGCGCCTTTGGTCGCCACGCGCACCTCCGGCTTTTTCCGCAGTCTTGCGCGCGCTTTCGGCGACGGTGTTGACGCAGCCGCGACGATCATCCTTGTGCTGCTTCGTATCTTTATCGCGCTGCTGCCCGTCGTGCTCTTCGTCCTTCTGCCAATCGTCTTGCTGCTGCGGTTTTTCCTGCGTCGCTTCAGGCGTCGTCGCTTGGCGGCGAAACTGCAATCAACTGCGGAAGCCGAGCAAGATTCTCTTTAGTCATTTGTTAAGGCGGAAGCACGAGCGTTATGATGAGTTTATGAAACGAAATCTTCTCGCTTTACTTCTCTGCTCCCTGCTCGCGCTCAGCGTTGCATCCTGCGCACAACAGCAAAGCGCAACGCAAAATTCAGCCACGACAAATGCGCCGAACGGGGATGCAGCAATTAACACCGCACACGCGCCGCCCGTTCAGATCGTGCGCCAAGAAATGGTTCCGGTGGAGATCGTACCGGGCGGCGCGACCGAAGCAATCGTGCGCCTTACAGTTGCTGACGGCTACCACATCAACGCCAATCCTCCGACTTATCCGTACTTAAAGCCGACTCAACTCGACGTTGCTTCTGCAAACAACATCACCGTCGTTGGACAGCCCGTCTATCCGCCCGCGCAGACAAAGAAATTTTCCTTTGATCCGAAACCGCTCGATGTTTATGAAGGCACGTTTGAGATTAAAGTCCCTTTGCGCGCAAGCAACGATGCCGCGAAAGGTTCATTCTCGCTCGCCGGAAAGCTCCAAGTGCAACCTTGCGACGACCAACAGTGTTACCCGCCGCGCACGATTGACGTTTCGATTCCGGTGACGGTCAAATAAATTTTACCAAAAAACGCGCGGAAGGCTTGCTCACGCTGCTAAGGACGAAAGCTTTTGAACAACGAATTAATAAAGGCGGAAAGCACATGGCAGATCGCCGCTTTACTGTGTTTGCTCATCGCTGCCGCGTGCTGGTGGCAAACCTACACAGACGCAACTTTCGTCACGGCCGCGCTCGGCGTCGTGGCGTGGTTCGTTTCACTTCGCCAACATTTGCGAAAAACAGTTGTTGAATCGAACGCCGAAGCGTTCAATACTTCTAATGAGGATTTTGATGACAATGAGACTTGAGAAATTTTCACGGCTACTAATGTTCGCTATCTTGTGCGCAACCTGTTTAACCACAGGAGCGTTGGGCGCGGCGTCCGATGAATCAGATGTGCGCGGCGTCGTACAGGGGACTTTCTCGCAACTGCGGGACGGCGATTACGCTTCGCTCTACGACCGCCTGCCGTCCGCCTCGCGCCGTCGCATCTCGCGCAATCAATTCGTTAATCAACTACAGCGCACGCGCGATTTGTACGAACTTGATCGTTTGGAGATCAACACCGTGCGCGTCTCCAATGATGTGGCGGTAGCAGACACGACCGCTTACGGGCAAATCAAAACGCCGTTTCAGGGCGAAGGCAAGATCGTGTTGCGGCAATACCTCGTGCGCGAAGACGGCGAATGGCGCTTGGCGCTTGAAGATCGCGCGGGCGTACAGCGTCTGCTCGCAAGCAATCGAGATTTCGCCCGCCGCTACCCGCCGCGTCAGCCGCGTTTCTTTCTTAAACGCGACGGGCGTTGGGTTGACGCCAGCCAGCTAAACACGATGCGCCGCAGGTCACGGTAAGCAGCATAATATGTGTTGGGCTGCTTAGTTGAATGATGATAAGGAATATGAAAGGGCGAGAGCGCGAGAAAATATTTGACGCTGTTCGTAGTGTTATCC
>JACDAW010000073.1 GCA_013695245.1 Pyrinomonadaceae bacterium
ATGCGAAGGAACATGCGCGCATGATCGTCGAGCGTTACGCCCCGCTCGGAGCGCGCCAGATGTTTGAAGATGGCCGCCGCACCACTGCGCTTGAGGTCGCCTTCGCCGGAACATTTGCCTTTACGCGCAGCTACTTCCTCAAGGGCGGCTTTCGTGACGGCTTCCCCGGCTTCTGTATCGCGCGCTTCGCCGCGCATCACGTATTTCTCAAGCATTTATTACTATGGGAGATGCAGCAAGGGCGAGAAGATAAGCGATAAATTCACTTTGTGATCAATCGCGCTATTACCTTTAAGTGTTTAATGGACGATTAATTCTTCGCGCGGCAAAAGTTTGCGCGCCACTTGCGGAAGCGGACGCGGCGCGTCCTGAGAAAGAACAAGTTCGCGCAGAATTTCGTCTTGCATCTGGCGATTGTCGGCGATGCGATTGCCTTGATCGAAGATGGCGAAAAGAATCATGCCCTCGTTCTTCGTGTAAACCAATCCGGCGAGGCTCGACATACCGCCGTCCACTTCCTGCGTCAGCGTGCCTGTCTTAGCGACCACCGCGCCTTCAAGTTCGGTTCCCTTCATCCGGCGGCGGAGCGTGCCTGTGTCGTCGCTGACAACCGGCATGATCTCTTCCGGCTTAAGGCCAAGTCGTTTCGTTTCTTCGACGAGCGCGCGCACGACCGCGATCATTCCGCGCGGCGTCATCTGGTTGTGACCGAGTCCTGAGGTGCTCTCAAGCAAAACATCGCGCGCCGGGATTTTCACTTCACTAACGAGAAACATCGTGACGCCGCTCGCTCCGCCAACTAAATCGCCGAGCCGTTCAGCAATAAAGTTGACTGAGTGCGCGTTCATGTAAAGCAAAATCTCCGGCAGCGGATTAGATTCAACGGTGAAGAGCAGCGCGCCCGTTGCTTGTTCGGACGCTTCCCATTTCTTCGCTGGCAACTTCAAACTGCGGGCGAGATTCTGCGCCGATTTCTCCGGCGAGTTGTAATTGAAACTAAAATCCGGCGACACAAAGATGCCTTCCGTTACGCGCTTAATTCCGCGCGTCTTCAGTTCATCAAGAACTCGTAGGGCTGTCACGTCACCAAACGTCGGATCGTTTCCCGCGAAATGTAAACTTCCGCGTAACGTGCCGTTTGAGTCAATCGCGCCGTCCGCATAGACGCGCGTCTGAAAACGATAACCGACGCCAAGTTTTCGCAACACCGCGAGCGAGGTGGCGAGTTTGATGAGCGATGCGGGATTATAAAGCGCGTTCGCGTTGTGCGCGGCGATGGTTTTGCCGCCGTCGTATGTTTCAGCCAAAACGCCGTGAGTCTCAACTTGTTCGCCGCGAATCCCATACCATGCGGCGGCGTCAAACGGCGGCGTTTCGACATGTACCCTCGCGTTGCTGCTTGCCGCAGCAGGCGCGGCGTCGAAAGTCGCGGACACCAACTGCTCGGCATCGGCAACAAAAGTTAACGTATAGGGAACGAAACTCAGCGCGGTGATGACTGTCAAACCAACGACGAGCATCACCAAGATTGGCTTGCGAGGCTTCAAATCCTTTGCAACTCCTTAACTAAAAACTTTTTATCTCTTTCGTAATCACCGGCAAAGTTTTATGATGTTGAAAGGGCGAACGGAAACTTCCGGTTCAATTCGCCATTTTCTGCCATCCTTTGCCGTGTGGGAATTCATTCGTGACGCTCAACAATTCGTATTTCGCCTTCCAACTCGCTTTAGATGCCGTGCTTATCACTACAGTTGCGATAAGTGCGCTGATTGGCGCGATTATCGGAAGTTTTCTCAATGTTGTGATTCACCGCCTGCCGCGCGAAGAATCAATCGTCTTTCCTAATTCGCGCTGCCCGGCGTGCAACGCCCCCATCAGATTCTACGATAACATACCCGTTTTGAGTTATTTAATTCTGCGCGGTCGCTGCCGTCAGTGCGGCGCGCTGATCTCGCCGCGCTATCCGGCCGTTGAGGTTCTCACCGGATTAGTGTTCGCGCTCGTTGCTTACATGAGCGGACTGAGTTTGTCTTTGCCCTTCGATCTGCTGTTCGCAGCAAGCCTCGTGGCGCTCGTCTTCATTGACGCCGAACACATGATTCTGCCGAATGCGATCACTTATCCGGGTGCGGCGCTAGCGCTCATCGTTCGCCTTTTTGTTCATAACTTTGAAGGTGTTGGAATGTTGTTCAGCGCGCACGCCGCCCCACCGGAGTGGATGATGTCGTTTGCCGGGGCAATACTAGGAGCCATTGTCGGCGGCGGCTCGTTGTGGCTAACGGGTTTTTTGTGGAAGCGTCTGCGCGGTGTGGATGCGATGGGTTTGGGCGACGTGAAGATGATGCTGATGGTCGGCGCGTACTTAGGTTGGCCGCGCACGGTATTAACGATCTTCCTCGCGGTGGTCACCGGATCAATCGCCGGGATCGTTTTGATGGTGCGGCGCGGCGAACGCGACATGACGATGATGTTGCCTTTCGGAATTTTTCTTGGAATCGGCGCGCTCGTTAGCCTCCTTTACGGCTCACGAATCATCGCTTGGTACGTGGGTCAGTTCGCATATTAAAAGGTCAGTTCATTTTTCATGCTACCGCGATATGAAAACCGAGCGCAGTTAGCTTTAGGATTAGTTGTCGGGTTACTGCTGCTCGCTAATTTATTTACGCTCGCGCTTGTTGCGCTTGCGCCGTCCGAACGCACGGCGCAAGCTCCGGTGCTGTTTACTGTATTCATCGTGACGGCAGTTGTGAGTTTGCCGTCAATCATCTTGCTGCCGCGCTGGTTGCTGCGACCTTACCGTCAACTCGTCAACGAAGCCGAGCGCGTTCCGGTGAAAAACAATAGCGGCGGCAAGCGGCGGGACGAAGCGGAATTCGTTTTAGAAACTTTTCAATCGGTCGTTGCGCAAATGCAAGCGCAGCAACGCGAGTTGGAAGCTTTGGGTTTGCAAGCGCGCGTGCGCGCCGACTCAGCCGAGCAGTTCAGCGAAAGAATTATCGCCAGCGTTCCTTCCGGTCTCCTCGCCTTTGATGCACGCGGACGCGCGACAATCGCCAACGCTCCGGCACGCGCGCTGCTTGAAATCAACGGCGAGCCAAACGAACAAACTGCGCAAACTCTCTTGAGCAAAATTCCCGCGCTGCTCGAAATGATTGATAACTGCCTCAGCACCGGGGCGCTTTATCGCCGCGAAGTGATCGCAGCGGCGACGGCGGATAATCGCGTTCGGCGATTGGGCGTTACCATCGCGCCGATTGAATCCGACTCGGAAGGCAACTCGCGCGGGGCGCTCTGTTTGCTCACCGACATTACAGAAGTGATGCAGTTACGCGAACAGGTCGCTCTGAAAAGAAGCCTCGAAAGTTTAGGCGAAATGTCGGCGGGGCTGGCGCATGAATTTAAGAACGCGCTCGCCACGCTTCACGGCTACGCGCAGCTGCTCTTAAAGCTTGAGTCAAATGAAGGGGCGCACAGTGCGGCGACCGCGCTTCTTCACGAAGTGCGCAACCTGACGGAGATGGTCACGTCATTTCTTAATTTCGCCCGCCCGCAACAGCTCGACTTCGCAGACGTTTCGCTCGCCGAGCTTGTCAACGAATGCGCCCTCGAACTCGAACCTTTTTTTCGTGAGCATCGCGCTCAATTCAAGACGGAAGGTCAATTCGGGACGGTGCGTGCGGACGAACGTATGCTGCGTCAAGCGCTGCTGAATCTTCTACGCAACGCCGCCGAAGCGATTGATGATAGCGAGGGGGACAGAAGCGTCAAGGTGCGCGGAAAGTTAGAGCGCACGAGCGCGAAAGATGAGTGGATCGTGATTGAGATCGAGGATAGTGGAAGCGGTATCAGCGAAGAAGATGCGGGGCGCATCTTCATTCCCTTTTACACCACCAAGGCGAAGGGACACGGCGTCGGACTCGCGCTCGCGCATCGCGTCATTACAGAACACGGCGGCACACTTACAGCCACCAACGCTCAACCGAATGGCGGCGCGCTATTCATCGCTAAGCTTCCGGCAT
>JACDAW010000098.1 GCA_013695245.1 Pyrinomonadaceae bacterium
GTAAGAGACTTCCCGCCAAGCATCGAGCAAGACGCTTTCGCATGAATACCGCGCCGCTTCGCGCGGGTCGTAAGTTTTGTTGACGCGCAAAGCCTTGATCGCTTCGAGCGGGCGGAGCGCCGCGCAATACTCAGGCGATTCGTCGCCGTGCAACTGCACTGCGTCGAGATGCGTTTCGCGGGCGATGCGGCGCACGTTCTCAAGTTCTTCATTCACAAAGACGCCGACGCAAGCTACCGAAGCGGCGCGCGCTTTCACCGCTTCAATGATGCCGCGCGCTACTTCGGCTCTGACGTAGCGCGGGCTGCCAAAGTAAAAGTTGAAGCCGAGAAGATGTGCGCCCGCCTCGACGCACGCCAGCGCATCTGTTTCGTTTGTGATGCCGCAAATCTTCACCCGTGTTCCCGTCGCGGACGTAATTGACATGAACGCCCGCGCCTCCGGCGATTGATTCATCTGCTCAACTTGTTCTGCGTTATCCATAACAACTCAAATCGTTTCTTTCGCCTCACGTCGCAATTCGCGCAGCGCCGCTTGCGCATCATGGGCGCGCATAAGAGTTTCCCCGATCAGAAAACCTCTGTAGCCGAGCGCGCGCAACCGGCGAAGATCATCCGCCGCGCTTAAACCGCTTTCGCTCACAAGAACTGTGTCAGCGGCGGCAAACGTTGCGAGTTGAAAAGACGTTTCGAGCGAAACTTTGAAGGTGCGCAGATTGCGATTATTGACTCCGACGAGCATCGCGCCGCAATCCTGTGCCCGGCGCATCTCGTCTTCGTCGTGCACTTCGACGAGCGCATCCAAGCCGAGACGGTCTTCGGCGATCTCACGTAAGCGCGCGAGCGCACTCGCGTCAAGCGCAGCGACTATCAAAAGCACCGCGTCAGCGCCCGCCGTCGCTGCTTCATAGATTTGAGATTCATGGACGATGAAATCCTTGCAAAGAACGGGAAGCGGCGTTGCAGAGCTGACCATTCGGAGATCGTCCAGAGAGCCGCGAAAGTATTCTTCTTCCGTTAAAACGGAGATCGCTGCTGCCCCTCCCGCCGCATACTCGCGCGCCAACTCTGCGGGCACGACACGTTCGCGGATTACGCCCTTCGACGGTGACGCGCGTTTTATTTCGGCGATCACGTTGATGCAATCGGAGTTTCGCAAAGCGTCTCGCAGGCGATAGGATGATTTATCCTTACGCGCTTCTTGAGCGGCGCATCGCAGAAGCTCGTTCTCCTCTTGTGTTCGGTCGAGAACACGGGCGCGCCGATGCGCGACGATCTCCGTGAGAAAGTCGGTTGAAGTCATCAAGCGTTCGTCCTTTCGATCAGTGCGCCAAGTTTCGCATTAGCTGCGCCGCTCTCGATGCTGTGCGTCGCCTGTCGCGCCGCATCGCGCAGATTCTCCGCCGCGCCCGCAACGTAGAGCGCGGCAGCGGCGTTTGCGACAACGAGACGACGAGCCGCGCCCGTTCGATTGCCGCGCAACACGTCACGAATAAGCGTGGCGTTTTCTTGAGCGTCGCCGCCGCGCAGCTCAACGAGCGAATCTCTTTCTTTGAATCCGAAATCTTCCGGTGTGATCGTAAACACGCGAACCTTTCCCGCACACGCCTCAGCAACTTTGGTGGCGGTAGAAGTCGTCACTTCATCAAGCCCGTCCTCGCCGTGCACAACCCACGCGCGCTTTGTGCCGAGCGCATTGAGCGTGTGCGCGAGCGGTTCGAGAAGTGACTCGTGCCACACGCCGATGATTTGACGCGGAGCGCGCGCCGGATTCGTTAAGGGGCCGAGCAAATTGAAAGTCGTATGCACGCCCAACTCGCGCCGTACTCCGGCGACGCGCGCCGACGCGCGGTGATAAAGCGGCGCGAACATGAAGCAGACACCCGCCTCGTTCAAACACCTTTCGGATATTTCCGGTGCAACATCTACATTGACGCCGAGCGCGGCGAGCACGTCAGCGCTTCCGGCGCGGCTCGTCGCAGCGCGGCTGCCGTGTTTGGCGACCGCGAGATTCGCGCCCGCGCAGACAAAAGCAGCGGCGGTCGAGACGTTGAAAGTCTTGGCATAACTCGAACCCGTGCCCGCCGTGTCAATAAAATTTTCGTGTCGGGAATGAATGCTCACGGCGCGCGCGCGCATCGCTTCCGCCATGCCAGTCAGTTCTTCCACCGTTTCACCTTTGACGGCGAGAGCGACGAGCGCGGCGGCAACTTGCGCGTCGGTCGCGCGCTCATCTAACACCGCGCCGAGCAGTTCGGCGGCTTCGAGGCGCGTCAAGTCTTCACCGCGCATCAACTTTAACAACAATCGGCGCACGCGCGCGTCTTCCGAACAGTCATCCTGACGCGCCGGAGTCGGCAGCAGCCACGCCGGACGGCGCACCGAATTTGATTGAATCCCTTTTGGCGTCGTATCACTCATCGTTTTATATTCCGCACTGGAATCTCCAGTGCCTTAAGTTCTATTTTCATTCTTGCGTGCGCGGATCGTTCTTTCTATTAACAAAGCTTTTCACGCACAAAAAAGCCGCCCAGTGTGGGCGGCTTTGACTAACAACAAAATCAGAAGCTTTAATGATGACTACAAAAGTCTTTCCCTCTCCGCCCGTTTATGAACATGTAGAGACACACGCCACCACCACTGCTGCAAATGCGCGCACGCGACCTGAGCATTCATGCGAGATTCGACGGTGATGTTTAAAGCGGATTGGTAGTTCATAAAACAATCTCTTCGACGAAGAACCGGAGCTAAGCGGTTTGTCGAGGCGACAGACTAACAACTACCGTGCGCGCCTGTCAACCGATGAAATGACGAATACATAATCAGTGGCGCGCTTCTCTTGCACTGTCGCGGTTTTTACCTTTCGATTTCAGCAGCCCGCGCGACGATGTAAAGGAGCGTTCGATTTGCGTTTCCCTTCAACCGCTTTGCCCAAGAGGTTTGAAGTTTTGACCACTCCGACTCAGGAAGCGCGCCCGTTTCCAGCACCTCGAAGCCTGCATCTTCGTAACGAGAAGCGAGAACGGAATCTATGTGCGCGGCGGAGAAGGTTTCAAGTCCCAACCGTTGCATCTCTGCACGGTCACGCTGCACATCAAGACCGATTACGACTTCCAACAACGCCCCCGTAGAACAGATGCGCCGTAGATTCCGCAACACCGCGTTGTCTCCCGTCGCTACAGCACGAAGTAAGCTGCCCCACGGGAAATGCACATGCACTTCATCAGCCACGCCGTCTAATTCCGAAGGCAAGTCTTCAACCGACGATTGGAGAAAGAGGACGTTCGAGAGTCCCCCCTTCGACGGCTTACGATGAATCTTCTCGGACA
>JACDAW010000117.1 GCA_013695245.1 Pyrinomonadaceae bacterium
GGATCGCCCATATCGTGCAGGCAGTCGAAGTAAGTCACGAAACCATAATCCTTTCCGGGATAATCTTTGGCTTTGGCGACTTCAAATGAAACGCGGGCAGAAACGCCGCCTTCCTCAGCGCGTTGTCGCGCCGTCTCAATTGACTTATCGTGATAATCAAAGCCGACGAAAGTTGAATTCGTGTAGTCTTGTGCCATCAAAACTGTTGAAGCCCCAAGCCCGCACCCGACATCTGCCACCTTCGCGCCAGCTTTTAATTTTTCTTCAACTCCGTCGAGAGCCGGAATCCAAGAACCGATTAAATTCGCGGCGTAACCGGGACGGAAAAACATCTCTGTCCCGCAAAAAAGTCCCGCGTCGTGTTCGTGCCAGCCCAAACCTTCGCCTGTCCGAAACCGCTCAATCATTTTCGGCACAGCGCGGAGAGAGGAAACGGCAAGCAAAAACGCGCCCGGAAGATAAGCCGGACTCTTTTCGTCAGCCAACGTGAAGGCTTGTTCTTCCGAAAGAAAATAGCGTTGATTTTCTGCATCGTAGGAAACATAACCGCCTGCCGCCTGCGCGTTTAGCCATTCGCGCACATACCGCTCGTTCGTTCCCGTCCGTTCGGCTAATTCGGCGGGCGCAAGCGGTTTGCCCGCTTCAGCCATTGATTTATAAAGACCGAGACTTTCGCCGATAACGACCAATCCGGCGTGCATCGTTGCACCGAAATCCGTAACTGCATTGCCCAAAAACTGATTCAATTTCTCTTCGTTAATTGCCATTGATGGTCTCCTTTCAATGTTATGTTAGTTGTATCGCTATGTTAGCTCTGACTGCAAATGCTTGCAATAAAAAGAAGCACCGAACTACTGATTAGAAAGCATCGTGCGTGATAATACACCTTATTAAGCGTGTTATCACGCAACTTGCCTTCTAATCACACTTTGTACAGTTCTTCGATTATTTCACGGTATTTTTCATCTACAATGCGCCGCTTGACTTTCATGGTTGGTGTTAGTTCGCCGCCTTCGACGGTGAGTTCGTGTTCTAAAAGAGCGATGCGTTTGACGCGCTCGAACTTTGCTAAAGCGTCGCACTGCCCGTTTACCTGTCGCTCGAACAGGTTGATGATGCGCGGGTGTTTGCAAAACTCTGTGGGCGTGCTGATCTCAAGTCCCTTTAGTTTGGCATAAGCTCGAAGTTGCTCCCAATCGGGCACGATAAGCGCGGCGGGGAAGCGGCGACCGTTGCCGACGAGCACGACTTGATTGACGAAACGCGAACGCTTGATACACGCTTCAATCGAGAGCGGCGAGAGGTATTTGCCGCCGGAGGTTTTAAACAACTCTTTCTTCCGATCCGTGATGCGCAAGAAACCTTCTGCGTCGAGCGTGCCAATGTCGCCCGTGCGAAACCAACCGTCTTCAGTAAACACGGCGCGCGTCTCTTCGGGCTTGTTGTAATAGCCGCGCATCACATTGGGGCCGCGCGTTTCGATCTCGCCGTCTTCCGCAATGCGCACTTCAACATTCGGGATCGCACGCCCAACCGTGCCGATGCGGTTGTCTTCCGGGTCTCCGGCGGCGATGACGGGCGACGTCTCCGTGAGTCCGTAACCTTGCACAATGGGTAGTCCTGCTCCGGCGAAGATGAAGGCGATGTCATCCGGCAATGCCGCGCCGCCGGAAACAAACAATCGCACGCGCCCGCCGACGCCCTCGCGCCATTTCGAGAAAACGAGGCGCGAAGCGATGTTGTATTGAAGTTGGAGCAGAGGCGGAATGGGTTTGTGTTGAAGTTTGAGTTGCGACCAGCGTTTGCCTGTCTCAACCGCCCACTGTAGAAGAGTCGCTTTCACGCCGCCCGCTTCGGCTGCGCGTTCTTTGATGCGCGCGTAAATCTTCTCAAACAGACGCGGCACGCAGAGCATCAGCGTCGGGCGCACCTCGCGCATGTTGTCGCCGATCTTCTCTAACGACTGGGCGTAGAAGACGCTCATGCCGTGATGGATGTACATGTACATGCCGAGCCGCTCG
>JACDAW010000125.1 GCA_013695245.1 Pyrinomonadaceae bacterium
AACTAACTCAGAGAACTTGAACGAGCAAGAACGCGCCGCCTGTCATAATAATGCTTCGTCTGTCGCTAAATTTTCATTTCTCTTTGCGGGCGTAAATCCACAGATGCCACCCCCATCGCGCCGCCAAACGTGACTCGATTGAACGCGGCAACACGCTTCCGATGATGGGCAACCAACGCTTATTCAGAAAATACACGGCCGTTCGCACTTCCGCGAAATCTTTGAACAACCCTCTTGCTTCCCTTTCTGAATAGACGCGCGCCAACGGATTGCCCGCGCCGTCTGTGTGTTGATTTAAAAACTCGTCGGCCGCAAGATAACTTCCCGCATCCTGTTTCAAGTTGCGCGCGTGCTCGCGCAAATTCTCGACGGGTTCGCCCGTCAATCGGTGCGTCAACCTCAATCCTGCTTCACTACGCAACAGATGTGCCCCGACACGACGCAATAGACGGATGTTGACACGGTAGTTATAAGAGTTTCGATGATAAAGCATCACGATTGCCTGCCCGCCGGGGCGCAGCACGCGATGAATCTCATGGACGGCGCGCGCCGTGTCCGGCGTGTGATGCAGAACGCCGTGCGAATAGACGAGGTCGAAAGAAGCGTCAGGAAAATCTAAATTCTCCGCGTCAGATGTGCGAAAGTTTCCTTCGAGGTCAAACAACTCGAAACGCCGACGCGCAAGATCAACTGCCGCTGAGGTCAGATCAACTCCCGTGTAATCCGCGCCTGCGCGCGCAAACTGCGCCCCATCCGTGCCAAGTCCGCAGCCGATCTCAAGCACTTGCTTCCCGCGCGCCGAAGCGAAATCGGCGGCGACGGGGATGTGCCACTCCTTCGCGTAGCGGTGTTCTTCAACTCGCTCATAAAACAGACGTGTGCCCGGCGCGGCATCCGTAAACTTTGTGCCGCACGGGTTCGCCTGCCAGAAGGCGCGCACGCGATTCTTTAGTTGGCTGTCGGCTTCAGACATCGCGTTAGCGAAAGAGATTACCTATGATTGAATTTAGCCGCGCTGACAAAACCCGGTCAAACGAAGAACTGATCTCTTAATGAACACGAAACGACACGAATTATCTTGAAATTTGTTCGTGTCGTTTCGTGAATCTATCGTTTCGGCTTATCTCTGCGCCGCCGCGTTCGCGTTGCCGAGGTATTTCTCAAACCAATCGAGATTTGATTGCATCGCGGCGATCTGCATTTTCGGTTCGTTCGGCCCGTGCGGCTGGCGCGGCAGAACGAGCATTCGAGTCGGCACGTTCTGCTGTTTGAGCGCGTTGTAGAATTCGTAGCCTTGCGAGATCGGCACGCGCACGTCGGCGTCGCCGTGCTGAATCAGAGTCGGCGTCGAAACGCCTTTGACGTTGAACATCGCCGAATGCTTCTGGTAAATTTCCGGGTGCTCCCACGCATGGCCGCCGAAGTAATCAGGGACGAACGACGGGATGTCGGCCGTGCCGTTAAAGCTCATTAAGTTTGTCACGGGCGCGCCCGCCGACGCCGCTTTAAAACGCTTCGTCTGCGTCACGATCCACGACGTCATGTAGCCGCCGTAGCTCCAGCCCATCACGCCGAGCCGCTCTTTATCGGCGACACCCATCTCGATAACTTTATCAACGCCGGTCATTAAATCTTGATAATCCGCGCCGCCCCAGTCGTTTAAATTCGCGCGGCGAAACTCTGTGCCATACCCCGATGAGCCGCGCGGATTCGGGCGCAGGATCGCGTAGCCGCGCGCCGCGAAAGTCGCAATCGGATAGACGCCGCGCCCACCGATAAAGGTTTGCGCAAACACACCCGCAGGCCCGCCGTGAATGTTAAGAATCAGGGGCACTTTCGTTCCGGCTTGATAACCAACGGGATAAGTTAACAGCCCTTCGATCTCTTTGCCGTCCGTAGATTTCCATCGAATAACTTCGGTGCGACCGAGCGGCAATTTCGGCAAGTCGGCGTTAGCGCGTGAAATTTGAATTGGCGCAAAATTGTTAATTGAAGAGACGTAAACTTCCGGCGCGCGCTCCGGCGTCTGCATCACGAAGCCGAGCATCGAGCCGCTGCGGTTGAGATTAACGTTGCTCAAGACGGCGTTCGTCCCTTCAACCTCCGTGATGCGATTAGCCGCTACGTCGAGCGTATAAATTCGCGTTCCCGTTCCCTTCGCTTCGGTGAAGTAGATGCGCCTGCCGTCGGCAGACCAGCCAGCGATGTCGGGTTGACCGTCGAAGGAAGGAGCGAGGGCTTTCGGCGCGCCACCCATTGCCGAGACGACGTTAATCAAGCCGGTGCGCGCCCAACGCGCCGGAATGTCGCTGACTACCATCGCCACGGATTTTCCGTCGGGCGAAAAAGTCGGCTCACCTTCGGCGGCCGGTGTCGCGGCGAGGGACGTAACTTTTCCGCTTGCCACTTCGACGAGCGACACGTCGAGGGTCGTCCAATCGTTCGCGCTCGGCGTTTTCGCATGACTGAAGACGAGGCGCGCCCCGTCGGGCGACCAATCAAAGGTGCTCACGTTGTAATTCTCGACGGTGAGCTTGCGCGGATCGCGCTTGCCGTTCGCATCCTTTTGGACAGAAAGAACGTATAGGCGGTTCATCTTGATGTTTTCGTCAACGTAGCGAAAATCGTTGCGCCCTTTGTCCGCTCTCTCTTCATCTTCGGTTTTTTGATCAGTCATCGTGAAGGCGACCCACCGGCCGTCGGGCGACCACTCGAAATCCGCGATATTCGATTTCAAGTCGGTCAGAGGCTCGGCTTCGCCGCCCGATAGACGCAGCAGGTAGAGATTATTTTTGTTGTCTTTGCGGTTTGACGTGAAAGCGAGGCTCGCGCCGTCCGGCGACCACTTCGGGTTCGTCGAAGACTTTTCGCCGAATGTAATTTGCACAGAATTGCTGCCGTCGGCGTTCGCCAGATGAATCTGTGTGACGTACTCACTTTTGTCCGGCGTCATCACTTCGTTGCTCAGGGTGTAGGCGACGCGCCGACCGTCGGGTGAGACGCGCGCCGCGCCGAAAGTTTTTACTTTCACTTGTAGTTCGGGCGTCCACGTCGTCGGACTGCGTGCGGTGTTTTGCCGGGCGAATGATGCGGTCGTAATGGCAGCTTGCAGCACAAGCGCGACAAGCGTGAACAAAATCTTAGTTCGTCTCATGGGGATTCTCCTGTTAGAGTGGAAGCAGAGAAGCACGATTCTTAACACAAATTCACCGATTATGATAACGGCCGTTGGCGGATAAACATTATGTGATTGAAAGTATGCGAGCCGAAACCAGTTGAATGAAGTTCGCTTCCAGAATTTATTTTTGATCAATGAATGCGCGCTGCCATAATTCAAACGTGAGCAGTTGGAAAACTTGCAAGTTGTAATCTTCGCGTCCCGAAAGATTCGTGTCAATGATGCGGCGCACTTCTTCAGGGCGAAACAGTCCGCGTCGCCTGATCGTCTCTTCCGAAAGCAAATCTTCCACGAGCGGACGCAACGCGCCGCGCAACCACGAACGCACGGGCGCGCCGAAGCCCGCCTTTTTTCGCCACACCACACCCGGCGGCAAAAGTTTTTCCGCCGCTCGCTTCAAAATGTACTTCCGCTTCATGCCGCGCAACTTCAAACCGGGCGGCATCCGCGCGGCTAACTCGACAAGCTCGTAATTGAGAAACGGCACACGCACTTCGAGGTTCGCCGCCATCGAAGTTTTATCCGTCGTCGTCAGATTAAGGCACGGTAAGAAAGTCTTAAGATCAACGTAGAGCAAGCGATTGAGCGGCGCAGCATTTCGCACGCGCTCGAAGTAGCGGCGATGTTCACAATATGGGTCAAGCCCGCGCGTCCGTTCGCGCAGCTCGTCGCTGTAGAGCCGTTGCTTCGCTTCATTGGTGAAATACGTGCCGAATCCGAGATAGCGATCCTCGAAATCAAGCGCGGCGCTTCGCGCAAACTTCTTCGCGTTGCGCAAAGGCGCGGTCAAGCGTCCGGGCAGGCCGCCCGGTAGCGCGTTTGCGACCGCGCCCATCAACGGGCGGCGCACCAGACTTGGCACGGGATCGAACGCCCCCGCGATCTTCATCGCCAACTGTCGCGGGTAACCCGCAAACACTTCGTCGCCGCCCATGCCGGAGAGCATCACGGTCAGGGTCTTGCGCGCCTCGCGTGAGATTAAGTAACTGGGAATCGCCATGTCAATCGCCGGTTCATCCATGTGATAGACGATCTGCGGCAGCAGTTCCGCGACATCCGGCTTAAGCGTCAATTCGTGATAATCCGTATCGAGCAGTTTACCGACTTGCCGCGCCCACACGACATCATCCGGGATAATATCGTAGCGCAAATCCTCAGCTTCAACGCCAATGGTGTAAGTCGAAATTCGCCGCCCCGCGTCGTGATTCTTCATCAGCGCGGTGATCACGGAAGAATCAATGCCGCCCGACAAAAACGATCCGAGCGGCACGTCCGCCACCATCTCCATCGAAACCACGCGCTCTAAAGTTTCCAACACGCGCTCGCGCCACCACTCTTCGCTTCGTCCTTCTTCAATTCCATCAAACGAAACATCCCACCATTCCCGCACCGTTATTTCGCCCTCACGCAAAGTCAAAACGTGCGCGGGCGGCAACTTGCTTACATTGCGAAAAAGCGTGTGCGGATCGGGCGTCCACAGAAAGGTGAGAAATTGATTCAGAGCTTCCGTGTCAATCTTGCGTTCAACCAAACCGGAAGCAAGAATCGCTTTGACTTCCGAAGCGAAGAGGAAAACTTTA
>JACDAW010000155.1 GCA_013695245.1 Pyrinomonadaceae bacterium
GCCCATCTCTTACGCCGATGCGTTGCCGCTCTTGAAAGCTTTAGGCGGCGCGGTCGCTCCTCCCGAATGGCGCGGTGCGTTGCCCCTTACTTATCACTTAGGCCCCGGAGCGGCAACCGTTCACATCAAACTCGAATTCAACTGGAACACAGTGACAGCTTATGACGTGATCGCCAAACTGCGCGGCGCAGAGCACGCGGACGAATGGATCGTGCGCGGCAATCATCATGATGCGTGGGTTTATGGCGCGGACGATCCCGTGAGCGGCGCGGTCGCTTTAATGGAAGAGGCGCGCGCGGTCGGGCAGCTCGTGAAGACGGGCTGGCGACCGAAGCGCACAATTGTTTACGCTTTATGGGACGGCGAAGAACCCGGACTCTTAGGTTCGACCGAATGGGCGGAGACGCACGCCGCAGAGTTGCAGCGCAACGCCGTCGTCTATATCAATTCGGATTCCAACGGGCGAGGCTTTCTCGGCATGGGCGGCTCGCACACGCTGGAGAAATTTATTAACGAAGTGGCGCGCGACGTGGTTGACCCGCAAAAGAAAATAAGCGTTTCGGATCGCGCGCGTGCGTTGCGCGTCGCCAACAGCAGCGGAGAAGATCGGCGCGAAGCGCGCGACCGCGCCGACTTGCGCATCGAGGCGCTCGGCTCAGGCTCGGATTGGACGCCGTTTCTCCAACATCTCGGCATCGCTTCCCTCAACATCGGCTACGGTGGCGAAGACGGCGGCGGCTCCTATCATTCCATTTATGATTCGTTCGATCACTACACGCGCTTCGTTGATCCAAACTTTGATTATGGCATCGCGCTCGCCCAAACCGGCGGTCGCATCGTGCTCCGACTCGCCGACGCCGACATTTTGCCGTTTGCATTCGCCAACTTCTCAGATAGCGTCGAGCGTTACGCACGGGAAGTGATGCAACTTACCGATAGAATGCGCGAGGAGACGGCGGAGCGCAATCGTCAATCTAACGACCGCACGCTAGAGATCGTCTCCGACCCGACGCAAACTTTCGTTCCGCCGCGCGCGCAATCGCCCGTGCCATATTTAAATTTCGCGCCGATGCAAAACTCGCTGACGCGACTTCAAACGAGCGCCCGCGAATTCGACCGCGCGATGAGCGCGCAGCTTGCGAGCGGGCGCACGCTTTCGCCGGAAACGCGCAAAGCGTTGGACGGAGTCTTAATGCGCACCGAACGCGCTCTCACGCGCAATGAAGGATTGCCGCGTCGTTCGTGGTTCAAGCATCAAATTTACGCGCCGGGTTTTTACACCGGCTACGGAGTGAAAACTTTGCCCGGCGTGAGGGAAGCGATTGAGCAACGTAATTGGGCGGAAGCGAGCGCGCAGATCGAGACGGTGGCGCGCGCGCTCGATAATTTCGTTGCCGAAGTTGAACGTGCAACCACGATGTTGAAGGAAGGCGCGACGAGGAGATAGCCGCGCGCTGAGTTTACTTTTGGATAAACTCAGCTTGTTAGTCGCTAACAGGAAATCGAGGAGTTGGAAAGCAATGCTTCGCGCTCATGCTTTCCAATTCCCCGTAAATTTTATACTCAAAAACTATTCGTTTCGTCCGTTCCGATCATCGCTTTGCCTGTTCTGATCGTCGCGCGTTTCCGTCATGCCCGCCGCTTCCTCCAGCGACCCGACCGCGCCTTTGGCCGCGCCGCTCAATGCGCCGACCGCTACTTGACCTGAAACTCTTGCGGTTTTCGCCATCAGTCCGGGCGCGCGGCGCTTCGCTGATGCTCGCTTCGTGCCGCCGGAAGATTTTTTGCTTCCGCTTCTCTTCTTGGACGTGCTCTTCGCAGAGCGCTTGGATGCGGTTTTCTTCGACGCGGATTTCTTTGAAGTCGCCTTCTTTGAAGATGACCTCTTTGAAGAGGTCTTCTTCGCGCCGCTCTTCTTGCTCGCCGTTGATCTCTTTGCGCTTGAGCGTTTAGCCGATGATTTTTTGCTGCTGCCGCGCGAGGCTGATCTCTTCTTTGAGCTTGATTTGCCTGCGCGGGCGCGTGAGCCGCTTGATTTACTTGATTTCTTTGTTGCCATATCGCCTCTCTTGAGCTTGATTGGTGAAACGTCGGCACACGCTATCAAAAATGCGTATGCGATGTCACGATAAATATTTCAACCGAGAGGGTGAATTTCGTTTTTATTCTCCGCGCGCTTCGTGATTATGACGCAGCCAAAATACTTTGGTAATGTTTGGTAGAATCTGCTCATGCGTTTTACAACAAAACTGCTCTTCGGTCTTTATTCATGCCTAGCCTTGACAGCGTGTCAAAGAACAATTGCCCCGCGTGGCGAAAACACTATCGCCGCTTCCAAGCCCAACGCTTCCTCACGCGACGGAGACGCTGCATCGAACATTGAAGCGGCGAACCCTTACGGCGCGCCGCGCCTTCTCGGACGTTTTGAAGACGCTAATGTCACGGAAAGTAGCGGCATCTGCGCCTCCAAACAGACAGCGAATCTTTACTGGACGCATAACGATTCAGGCGACGGAGCTTTCCTTTATGCCTTCGATTCGCATGGAGAGCGAGGGGGTGTGTGGAGAGTGGCGAATGCTTCGGCGCGCGATTGGGAAGACATCGCAGCGGCGCGCGGCGCAGACGGGCGCTCCTTTCTCTACATCGGAGACATTGGAGACAACAGCCGCGCGCGGAGCGAGATCGTCGTTTATCGCGTGCTCGAACCGCAGGTTACGCAAGAAGACGTTGCTTCGACAAAAGATCGTCCGCGTATGACCGAACCTGCCGCCGCCTTTCGTCTGCGTTACCCGGACGGCAAGCACGACGCCGAAACATTAATGGTGCATCCGCAAACGGGCGATATTTATATCGTCACAAAAACGAAGAGCGAGGCGGCCGCCGTCTATAAACTTCCCGCCCCACTGCTACGGGATGGGCGGCGCGTCTCGACGCTTGTGCGCGTCGGTGAGGTGCGTTTGCCAAGCATCTTAGGAGGCATGATTACGGGCGGCGACATCTCGCCTGATGGGGCGCGCGTCGTCTTATGCGATTACTTCGCCGCTTATGAAATCGTTCTACGTGGAAACTCAGCCGAGTCTTTTGATCAAATCTGGCAACAACCGCTCACGCCCATTGCACCGGGCGGGCGCGATCAAGGCGAAGCGATCTGCTACAGCGCCGACGGTAAATCTCTGATCACTACCAGCGAAGGCGCACGCGCTCCGCTCTACGCGGTTACGCTGAAAAATTAATCGAAGGTTTTTATGGGCTTAAGTGCGGCGTAAGAACAAAAGGGCGCAGTAGTAGTAGTAGTCAGGGCATAAACGGGCTTTACTAAACTGTTTTCAATTTCATTAATCTCTGCGCCGCCGCTTGTAAAGTCGCATCCTGTTTGCAAAAACAGAAGCGCACTTGCTGACGACCGCCGTTCGCTCCCGCAGCGTCGCTATAAAATGACGAGCCCGGCACACACGCCACGCCGATCTCGCGCACAAGGTAGCGTGTAAACGCAACATCATCACTGAAGCCGAAAGAGGTGATGTCAGTCATGATGTAGTAAGCACCATCGGGCGCGAACACGCGAAAACCCGCCGCTTCCAACGTTGGCAACAACATCGCGCGACGCCTTTCATATTCCCTCTGCAACCCTTCGTAATACACCGGCGGCAAACGTAAAGCGTAAGCCCCAGCCGCCTGAAGCGGCGCGGCCGCTCCGACCGTTAAAAAGTCGTGCACCTTGCGGATCGCGTTTGTGATGGTGGGCGGAGCGATGCAGTACCCGACGCGCCAACCCGTCACCGAATACGTCTTCGACATCGAATTAACGACAACTGTCCGCTCACGCATACCTTCGATCTGCGCCATCGAGACATGGTTCACCTCTTTGCCCTTGCGCGGGTAGATGATGTGCTCGTAAATCTCATCCGTGAAGCAAAGCGCGTCATGTTCGATGCAGAGCCGTGAGACAAATTCTAATTCTTCGCGCGTGAAAACTTTTCCCGTCGGGTTGTTCGGATTGCAGATGATGATCGCCTTCGTTCGTTCATTAAATGCAGCGCGCAACTCATCGCGGTCAAAACTCCAATCGGGAGCGCGAAGCGAAACATAGCGCGGTCGCGCGTCGGAGAGGATCGCATCCGGCGCGTAGTTTTCATAAAAAGGCTCGAAGATAACGACCTCTTCGCCCCTGTCAACCGTCGCCATCATCGCTGCGATCATCGCTTCGGTCGAACCACACGTGACGGTGATCTCTGTTTCGGGATCAACATCTAGTCCGAGATACCATTTCGTTTTCTCCGCAATCGCACGGCGGAAGTCAGGCGCGCCCCACGTGATCGCGTATTGATTGATGTCAGCTTCGATAGCTTCCTGCGCCGCGCGCTTTATATTCTCCGGGGCGGCGAAATCGGGGAAGCCTTGCGAGAGATTAACAGCGCCATGCTTTAAAGCTTCGCGCGTCATCTCGCGGATCACGGATTCAGTAAAGCGCGCGGCCTTTTCTGAGACGTAGCGACGTGTAATGGATGCGGGTATTGTCATAATGAAAGTCACGCTATCGGCGGTCAGGTGCAGCGCCTTGTTGGGCGGCGGGTCGTCATCAGCCGAGGCGCTTACAAATCCTGTTCACCTTCGTGCCACTCTCCTCTCCGATTTCCGGGTCTTACCGGAGCAGATTGGTTCAGACTTAAGTTGTCCGGCTGAATGTCAGCATAGATGAAGTTTTCTGGTGGCACGGGTACTCCGGCAAGCCTCCGAAGCATCGCCAACTGTCCGGCGTGTGTCATCGCGTCGGAGAAAGGCCCTTGAAGCAACCGCTCCGGCGTGATGCTCTGCAACGGCGTGCCGCTTTCGAGATGATGCGCAAGGTCTTCGATAGTTTTATGGAACCTGAGAACTTCTGCTTGGAAATCCGAAAGCGGTTCTTGGTTGTACTCTCCGCCAATGAAGAAAGTCCGCGCATAGCCTAGAACGCTCTCCATGTGTTGGATGAGTTCATACGGCGTTCTGGCTTTCGGAGCAGCACGAAATGAGTAGAAGGATTCCGGCGCTCCGCGAAGGGCTTTCTGCGTGCGGTAAGCAAGGGCTGCAAGGAAGTGCCTTAGAAGAAAGCGTTTGTCGTCCATAGTCAATTCTATTCTGGGGAATGCGTAGCCGCCCAACGCCCAAATTAACCGACGCGCCGCGAACGGCATTCAATATACCCCGAAGGAAGAATGATGAAAAGCACGCTATCCGCACGTCCGGGTGAATGAGTTGTTGGGTTGCGATGTTTACGATTAGTCCGCGATTTCTTTTTTCCAAATGATAGAGTAGCGCCAGAATAGGTGTCTGCTTATTAGCGCACCCGGCAAGACGCTCGCGCAAATCTCCTCAATCTGCGGCAGCGTGAGATAAGTATCTGTTTTTCCATGTTCAGTATATGCCTCACGCACTTCCCTAGATGGTCTCGGCTTTCCAGTTTTTATCAACGTGAGGAGTAAATTTGCAGGATAAGCAACACCATCAAAAAGCAAATCTTTAAGGTTAGAGCGTTGATATAAATCAAGGCAAACGAATACGCCTCCGGGCTTCAAAGTCTTTCTTATCTTTCTCAGGATGCTTTCGATGGGTAAATGATGGATCGTCGTCAGTGTCGCAATAGAGTCAAACTCATTATCCGGGAGATGATAGGTCATCACATCGCCCTTGACGAAATCAATGTTCGGATAAAGTTTTGAGCGCGCCTTCGCAAGGCGAATCATCTGCGGAGATAAATCTATGGCGAGAACCCTTTGGGCACGCCCGGCAAGCAAGCGAGAGAAATTCCCTGTGCCGCAACCAACTTCAAGAATGTGTCGGCATCGTTCGGGAATATGACCTATCAAAAACTTGTGATAATGCGCGTTATGATTCCAGTTTTCGCCCGTGAGCGAGGCAATCCGGTCAAAATCAGATTGGATGGATTCGAGCGTTTGTCTTGATTGGCTCATTGTCTTTTCGCTCTCCGGCATGAGTCTCCCAGCGACCTAGCGCCCGAATTAACCCGCCGCCCGGCGATACCATCCTAGCAAACTGAAGCCAAAGAACGTTGATGAAAAGCAAGTTGAGGGCGGTTGGGTTGAATGAGTTGTTAGACATCGCCACTCGCATTAAAGCACTACGGTCTTACTTATTCTGCGAGAGGAAGATAGGCATCTAACGCTGGAATTGAGCGGCGGCGGGCGGAAGCACACAAGCTAACAGGGACAGCACAACATGAAAGGCACGCTATCCCGCCGTCCGCTCGAATGACTTGTTGTGTGACGCGTTCACATATGAATCACCTGCTCACTCGAATTCTTTACCGAACCGCTCAATACGTTGCTGAATCTCTGCCACGATTTCCTTTAATGAAATCAAGTCGCTGTCGCTAACATATTTGGCGACCACTTCAAACAAAGGCTCTAAATCAGGACTGTAATCATAAAGTAAAGTTGCCACATCATTTTCATAAAGACTGACACGGGCAAACTTTCCCTGCCGATACAGAGACGGTAGGGCGTATAGCTTGAGGATGATTAATCCTTCAACTGTCGCACAAGGAATGGTGCGCTCAAGGAACTGCTGGCGTGCCGAATAACTCTGCTGCACTCTCGCAAAGAGCGGATTCTCCGTCAGCAATATATCAATCTGTAATTCGTTGAAATTTCCCCGTATGAAATTAGAATCTTGGCTGATAACCGAAATCTCCGGTAACCGTTCGAGCGAGGATAACGCCATGATAAGATCAATATCTTCGGTATTGCGCCCCTCAATATATTGGAGCAAAGCGATGCCTCCGACCAGCAGATAATCAGCTTGCCGCTCATCCAGCAAGGTAAAAAGCCGATCAACGCTCTGGAGTAGGCTGTCACTATTCACGCCACTATTACGCCATTTCTTAAAGTTAAAAACGACTGCATTTCTGACGACGTTACCGATACTAAGCTGATTCTTAACATTAGCAATTGCCATTTCATACCTCAGAGAAATATTTTACAGGTGTGGGGAAATAACACCAAACGAATTTGGTTTGCGATGTAGGAAGAAAGCCACACAACGCTGGAATTGAGATGCCGCCGCGAACCGCAACAAGCACGGCGTCTCGCGGATGAAGACCACGCTATTAGCGGTCATCTCCAATGACTTGTTGGGCTGCGCCTCTGATGAAACGAGCCGCGTGGCTTGCATATTTCTTGCTGCTCTCAGATTCAACTCCGCCGATGTGAATTGGCGAAGCGCCCAACTACTGATTAAGACGCATCATGCGTGATAATACACCTTGTTAAGCGTGTTATCACGCAACTTGCCTTCTAATCACACTTTGTGGCACATACGGAAAGGCAGTGTGGCCATGTACGCGATATTAAATATTGCTGCATAGCGCTCTGCTATGGCGTGAGGATTTCGCCTGCGGCTTGGCGGCGTAGTTGATCAATTGTGGAGCGGATGGCGGGCGCGAGTGAGCCGTTGGGCGCGAGTTCTAAGTATTTTTCGTAAGCTGTGACTGCTTCTTTGTATTTCTCCTGCCGCTCGTAGATCGCGCCGAGCAGTTGGTAAAGCGCAGGTTCGCTGTCGGAGAGTTGGGCGATGGCTTTGCGGAAGGCGGCGGCGGCTTCCTCGTATTGCCCTTTCTCTTCGTAGATGACGCCGAGTCCGGTGTGAGCTTCGGGTTGGAAGCCGCGTCCTTCACGGATCGCGCGTCGGTAAGCTTCGATGGCAGCGTCCGCGTCGGCTGTGGCGCGTAGGATGCGCCCTTCGATGGCGGAAGCTTCTGGATAGATGGGGCGGATGCGATGTGCGGCGGCGATCTCGTCAAGCGCCGCCGCGTAGTGGTTTGTATCGAATAGGGCACGGGCGAGTCCGACGCGCGCTTGCGCGAAGCGAGGGCGAAGCGCAAGCGCACGGCGATAAAGTTCGACGGCCGTTTGACGCGCTTCGTCGGTTGTCGCGCGCTCCCGCGTTTCTTCGGCTTCTTGGAAAGCTAATTCGGCGGCATCAGTGGTGCGCGTGAGTTTAATGTTAATGACGCGACGTTGCGCGGGAAGAAGCAGGAGCGTTCTTTCGGCGAAGCCGCGCGCGCGAACGCGAAGTGTGTGGCGGCCGGGCGAGACGTTTTTGAGCGTGAGATTGCCGGAGGCGTCGGTCGTTCCTCGTCGCACTTCGTCGAGCCAGACGGAAGCGTTCGGTTCGGTGCGGACGGAGAACGATTTTGCGGATGAAGCGCTCCTCGTGCGCGCCCCACGCTTCACGGTTGTTCGCTGCTGCGCCACCGCATTTAACGAAACAAAAAGCAGGGCGAGGGTAATGAGCGAACGTAACGCGCATGTTGACGGAAGCGTTCTAACGGTCATCATTAAATGCACAGCCTCGAAACTAACATCTAGATCATTCTTCCTCATTGCCGGTTGCAGCGCGTCGCGGGCGCACGCCGTTTGCGGGCGAAGCATTGCCGTTAGTCGCATTCGCCTGCGAGCCTACTTCGGGGCGAAAGCGTCCATTCTCGTCGTATAGCCGACGGTATTGCATTGTGTTGCGGACGACGCCTTGCACATAACCGCGCGTCTCCTTAAACGGAATCGCTTCCGCCCATTCGTCGATCTGAAGCGGTAGGCTCGCGCGCCATTGAACGACGCGTCCGGGGCCGGCGTTGTAGGCGGCGGCGAGGTATTCGATGCGTCCGTATTTGTCGAGCTGTTCGCGCATGTAAGCGGTGCCGAGTTGAATGTTGAGGCGCGGCTCGAAGAGCGTTTCGATTGTGATGTCGCGTGCGATGCCGTTGCGCGCGGCCGTGCGGCGCGCCGTCTCCATAATGAGTTGCATCAAGCCATAGGCTTTCGCGCTTGAGGCGGCGCGCGGGTTAAAGACCGATTCTTGGCGGATGAGTCCGGCGACGGTGTAGGGGTCAAGATTTTTGGCGCGCGCTTCCGTGTTGATAATGTCCCAGTAAGCGAGCGGGTAGAAAACGTCCCACGCCTCGCGCGACATCTCGGCGGGTTTCATCTGCGCGTAATCGGGATAACTTCCGCGAAGGGCGTTAATCGCTTCGACATTTTTACCTTGCGCACGATAAAGCTGTGCGATGGCGAGCGTGATGCGCGGGCTGGCGGGCGCGGCTTCTAAGGCTTTGTTTAATTCCGCAAACGCTTGATCGCTGAGACCGACGATGGCTAATTCATCGGCGCGCGCCATGCGCTGCGTTTCAGCTTGACCGGCAGTCTCATCGGCGACAGTGACGGTTGAGAGATTTGTGACGGCACGGCCGAAGGTTGAGTAAGGAGTATAAACGGCGCGCTCGCCCGTTACGGTGTTGCTAGTGAGCAAAGTGTCGAGACGTTGCTTGGCGAGATAGCCATACCAGTTCGCGTCGTAGCGTTGCTGCATCGCGCGGTAGATGCCGATTGCTTCGTTGAGCCGTCCGGCGCGCTCCAGATCGCGCCCCGCCCAGTAACCGGCGCGCCCGCGATTGTCGGTGTTTTTGTCGGCGTAATTAGCGAGGTGTTCGAGCAGAAGACGCGCAGATTCGTTGAAATTTTTCGCGTCGTGCGCTGACCACGCGAGTTCAAACTGCGCATTGGCCGTTTCAGCCGTGTTCGGGAATGAAGCGACGGCCGCGCGGAAAAATTCAGAGGCGATGAAGTTGTTCTTCGCTTCTTTCGCGGCGAATCCGACGGCGACGAGGGCGCGCGCCGTCAAGGTGTTTGAAGGAAAGAGGCGACGCATCTCTTCGGTCGTAGTGCGCGCGGCATCCCATTGCGCGGGGCGCGCGGTGGAATAGGTTTGCGCGAGGTAGAAAAGAGCTTCGGCGCGTAAATCTCCGGCAGACGCGGGAACGACTGTAAGAGAAGCGAC
>JACDAW010000185.1 GCA_013695245.1 Pyrinomonadaceae bacterium
GGCCGGGCTTATTGCTTACACGTTCAGAGAGAAAAAGCCCAGCTTGAACATCCGTGTCAAAGAGCAGTTGCAGCTTCCAGCCCTGGTTCTCTGAGTTCGCTTACGTCGAACTCACGTTAATGTATCACGTGAAACGTCGTCATGCCGACATGAAGCCTATGTGACGACTTTATAATTCTTCGGTAATAATGTTTTGATTCGTGTAGATACATATCTCGCCGGCGATGCGCAGCGCTTCGTTGGCGATCTCCGATGCGTTCATTTCCGTGTGAGCGAGTAGGGCGCGCGCGGCGGCGAGGGCGAATGAGCCGCCGGAGCCAATGGCGAGCACGTCGTTCTGTTCGTCGGGCGCGATCACGTCGCCGTTACCTGAAAGCAGGAAAGAGCTTTTCGCATCGGCTACGAGGAGCAACGCTTCGAGGTGGCGCAGGATTTTATCTGTGCGCCAGTCTTTACTCAACTCAATCGCCGCGCGTTCGAGATTGCCGTGATACTGCTCAACTTTCCCTTCAAAGCGCGTGAGCAAAGAAAAGGCATCGGCCGAGGCTCCTGCGAAACCGGCGAGAATACGATCATTGTAAATGCGGCGGACTTTCCGCGCGCCGCTCTTCATCACGGTTTCGCCAAGCGTGACCTGCCCGTCGCCAGCCATGGCGACGCGTTCGTTGCGGCGGACGAGGATGATCGTAGTGCTGCGAATTGGAAGATTCTTATTTTTCATTTTTGGAAACCGAAGCACTATAAAAAGCACTGTGAAGCGAAGTCAAGTTGTGGCGACGAGAAGAAAGATTCAGAGTCGCTATGTAGGCGCGCCCGTCCTTCGTCAGGGGCGATTGTTTTGAGTTATGATATGGTTATGAAAGCGGATCAGTCTTTGAGTGAATATTAATAATTGCTGAAAGAAAAGATAGCGGAGGGTAATAAGCGTGAGTCGTCCGGTGATAGGCATTACGATGCGACATGATTTAGCAACCGAAAGATTTTATCTGGCGCGCGATTATAGCGAAGCAATCGAAGCGTGTGGCGGAGTGCCCTTGCATATTTCATTGATCCCGCAGCCGGAGTACATTCAATCACTCATGGAGCACCTTGACGGAGTGTTGCTTCCGGGCAGCGCATCGGATGTTGATCCGTTACGATACGGGCGCGAGCCGCATCCGAAACTCGGTGAGGTTCACCCGCTGAAGGACGAAACGGATAAGCTGGTGATGGAGGAAGTGGAAAGAAGAGGCGTGCCTCTCTTAGCGATCTGTTTCGGGATGCAATGGCTCAACGTCGCGCGTGGCGGAACACTTATGCAAGACATCGGTAGCGAGATGCCGCAAGCCATTAAGCATGAGCAGGGCGCGCCACGCACGCGCCACTCGCACCGGGTGCGTCTGCTTGCAGAGAGCTTGCTGGGGAATTTAGCGGGAGCAGAGAGCGTGGCAGTAAACAGTCATCACCATCAAGCGATTGACGTGTTAGGCGAAAATCTGCGCGCAACTTCATGGGCGGCCGATGGATTGGTCGAATCAATTGAAGATGTGCGCACGGATAGATTTGTACTCGGCGTGCAATGGCATCCGGAGATCGCTTGGCGGACAGACAAATTCTCTCAAAGCATTTTTCAAATTTTTATCAACGCAACGAAGAGTAGCACACAAATCATTAAAGGCACTTATAAAGCAAAAGATAGCACGCATATCACCCATGCGTCCGATAACGTATAGGTGATACATCCTTTCGCGGTTGATAATAGTTTTGATGAAAGAAAGCTTGAATCTTATTGATCGTGTTGCGGTGATAACAGGCGGCTCGCGTGGAATTGGTCGCGTGGTGGCTGAACGATTGGCGGAGGCTGGAATGAGCGTCGTCGTTAATTATGTGCGTAACGGCCGTGCTGCGAGCGAGACGGTGCAAGCGATTGAACAGAGCGGCGGGCGCGCTTTGGCTGTGCGTGCGGACGTGACACGGTTAGAAGAAGCCGAAAAACTTGTTACTGAAGGTCGAAAACATTTCGGGCGGATAGACGTACTTGTCTGTAACGCCGGGGTTTGGGAAGGCGCGCCGGTCGAGGAATTAACCGAAGCGTTGTGGGATCGCGTGCTAGAGATCAATTTACGCGGAACATGGACGGTGTGTCGTGCGGCTGTGCCGTTTATGAAAGAGCAGCGGTTCGGACGCATTGTCATTGTCAGTTCGACCGCCGGGCAGCGCGGTGAGGCTAACGTCTCGAATTATGCCGCTTCTAAAGGCGGGCAAATTTCGTTTGCAAAATCGCTGGCGGTGGAATTGGCTGATTACAACATCACGGTCAACGTGGTTGCGCCCGGCTGGGTTGACACGGAGATGAACGCTGGGGTTTTTGCTGACGTGAAGTTTCGCCGCAACATTGAATCTTCCATACCGCTTAAGCGTATTGCGACGGCGGATGATATTGCACGCCCCATCGTTTTCCTGTGCAGCGAGTGGGCACGACACATTACCGGCGAAGTTTTAAACGTCAACGGCGGTTCAGTTTTGTGTGGTTAAATCTCTAAATTTATACCTGCAGCATGGTTTTGATCCTTGAGACATTACTATAATTGAATTGCGATAAGTTTAGGCAATGTTACATGTTTGAGCATTACACAGAGAAGGCGCGACGGGTGATGTTCTTTGCGCGCTATGAAGCAAGCTAGTTCGGAGCGCCGTCCATTGAACCCGAACACTTGTTGCTTGGTCTCTTGCGCGAAGATAAATCATTACTGGCATCATTGTTGTCGCGATCTTCGCTTGAGGAGATACAAGCGGAAGTGAGAAGGGTATCAACGGTGCGTAAGAAGATCGCGACGTCGGTCGAGTTGCCGCTTGCATCGGAGACAAAGAGGGCGCTCGGTTACGCCCAGGAGGAATCAGAGCGCCTAGAACATCGTCATAACGGGACAGAACATTTGCTGCTAGGGTTATTGCGCGCAGAAAATTCAATCCCGTGGAGCGTGCTCCTCGAACGCGGAGTAAATTTAGAGACGGCACGAGAAAGCGTGCGTTTACGCGCGCTGCTTGTTGAAGAAGCAGAATCAAAATTCATGTTGCGCGTCGCGCAGGGAAGTTCAAGTTGGATTAACGAAATTAAGGAGTATGGTCGTGGGCTGTTAAATTTACCGATAAGGTTGAGAGGGCATGAGATGAACAACCCTTTGAGCGTTGACAAATCGACTGATGAATTTCCTACGGCGTATGAAGGCGCAAACGCTTCCTTTAAGACGGGAGTGCGGACGCGGCTCGGCTTGGAGCGGTTATTAACCGCTCAGGTTGAACTGCTGCGGGGGGCGCGTGTCGGACTGATATGTAACCAAGCATCGGTCGATCATCAATATCGTCATGCGGCCGATCTTTTCAAGCAGCATCCCGAAATTAATTTAACGGCCTTATTCGGGCCGCAGCATGGCATACGGGGCGACGTGCAGGACAATATGATCGAGACGCCTCACGGCTTTGATCGTGAAACGGGCGTGCCGGTTTATTCTCTCTATAGCGAGACGCGTGAGCCGACGGAAGAGATGTTGCGGGATGTGGACGTGCTTGTATTCGACATGCAGGACGTCGGGTGTCGCATCTATACATTCATCTACACGTTGGCGAATTGTATGCGTGCTGCGCAGAAATACGGCAAGCGCGTGGTGGTGTGCGACCGCCCGAATCCGATTGGCGGCGAAAGTGTGTCCGGCAATCTGCTCGAAGTCGGTGAGGAATCTTTCGTCGGTCAATTTCCGCTTCCGACACGGCACGGAATGACGGTTTGCGAACTGGCGAAGATGTTTCGTGATGAATTCAATTTAAGATGTGAACTCGAATTGATTAAGATGGAAGGGTGGGTGCGCGAACAATATTTTGATGAGACGGATGCGCCGTGGGTGAGTCCGTCGCCGAACATCCCGACAATTGAGACGGCGATTGTTTTTCCGGGAACGGTGCACACCGAAGGAACGCTGATGAGCGAGGGGCGGGGAACGACGCGCCCGTTTGAACTCTTCGGCGCGCCCTACATTGAAGCCGCCGAATATGCGCGGCGATTGGAAAAACTGGGACTTGCGGGAGTTCATTTTCGCCCGTGCTATTTTCTGCCGACCTTTCAAAAACATGCCGGGCAGACGTGTGGCGGGGCGCAGATGCATGTTTTAGATCGCGCGCAATTTGAGCCGGTGCTCGCAGGGGTGGCGACGATCAAAACGGCTTATGATATGTACCCGGAAGAGTTTCGTTGGAAGGAACCACCTTACGAGTATGTCTATGACCGTAATCCTTTTGACGTCATCGCAGGGACAAAGAAACTGCGCCAAGCGATGGAGCGGGGGGATTCGGTCGAAACAATTGAAGCTTCATGGCGCGAAGGCATCCAACTATTTAAGCAGGCACGCACACCGTATTTACTTTATTGATGGCGGGTAAGTAGGGAAATGTGTGGCGGGGCGCAAGAAAGCTTCGAGCAAAACTTCAGTTAGTGTGACTTAAAATATTGTGCGTCAAAGTCTTGATGAAATTCTGACGGAATGCGAGAAGTTACACGGACATCTGTGCGCGGGACAGTTATTAGGCGCGCGGATGGCGATTCTCGGCTGTCGTTTGATAGAAGTGGAAGACCCGCGTGGGGCGGATCGCAAAAAGCTGATCGTGTGGGTTGAGATCGACCGGTGTATGACGGATGCGGTAAGCGCGGCGACGGGCGTGCGGCTCGGTCGTCGAAGTTTGAAACACGCCGATTACGGTAAGGTTGCGGCCACTTTTTTCAACGTTGAAACGGAACGCGCGGTGCGCATTGCGGCAATGGATGAAGCGCGTGCATTTGCCGACAAACTCTTTCCTGCGATTGAGAATCGTAAGGAGCGGCAGTTGTGTGCATACAGGGAACTACGTGATGAAGAATTATTCAAGGTTGAGATGGTTAAAGTACGATACGATGAAATGGATCGACCTGGAAGCCCTCGCTCAAGGGTGACTTGTATCGAGTGTGGCGAAGGAATAAATGACGGGCGTGAGATAAATAGAGAAGGACATGTGCTGTGTCGCCCGTGCAATAATGGCGGTTATTACACGCGAACAGCTGATATTTAAAACGGACGTAGTACAGCGACATGGGCGCGTCCGATAAGGTTTATTTCGATGAAAATATCATGGTGGAAACTCAAGTGACCATCACACGCACGTCTTCACAAGATATAAGGGATCGGCAAATTATTGTGAAGTTAGACGGCGAAGAATTCGCAACCTTGATGTATGGTCAAACTGCGACGGGACTGGTTGCACCGGGGCGGCATCAGTTACGTGTTGATAACACTTGGAATAAGCGGACGCTCCAATTTGAGCTCGCGCCGGGTGAGCACGCTCGGTTCCGCGCGATTAATCGAGAGGGTCGCTTAACTTGGCTTCTCGCTGGCTTCGGTATTGGCCCGATATACGTTTCAGTCGAGCGCGAAGCCTGATTTTTCTTATGAAGAACAATTTACAAAAGCGTCTAACTCTTTACTGTTTGGTTTTCTTTGTTCTGATCGCGGGAAGCAGCGAGACAACGCGCGGGCAAAGCGGGAGGCAGACGGATGCACAGGGGGGGCAGGCTGGAACGGCGACGCGCACGCCACCACCACCGGGCAGTGATGATGATGATGAGGTGATTCGCACACGCACGGAGGAGGTGTTGTTGCCGATTTCGGTGCGCGATGAACGTGGGCGTCCCGTAGCGGGTTTAAGCGCCGATAATTTTTTTGTTTATGAAAAGGGGGTCAGGCAAGATATTGCGAGTTTTAACCGGCGGCGCGTGCCGGCAAACATCGTGCTGCTGCTTGACGCTTCGGGCAGCGTCTTCAGCCAGATGCGTCTGATTCGCGCGGCGGCAGTAAATTTCTCGCGCGGTTTGATGCCGGAAGATCGCATTTCTGTGATGCAATTTGCAGATAAGGTGGAACTCTTACAAGACTGGACACCGGCGACGGAGACGAAGAAGATCGAGTTGGCGCTCAACTTTCGTTACCATCCCGGCGAGCAGACAAACTTCTACGAGGGATTGTACACGGCGGCCGAGAATCAATTGAGGAAAGTCGAAGGACGACGAATCATTATTTTGTTAACTGATGGAATAGATACGGCGGCGCGCCCGAAGAAGAGTTTTGCGCAAGCTTTACAGGCGGTGGAGAGCGCGGAGGCGAGCGTGTATGTAGTGAGTCTCACGGCGAGTTTGCGCGCGATGGTCGAAAGACAGACGGGCGGGCGTTTGAGACGTTTGCTCGCTGGCGGTTACGATCCGCAGTATATCGCGCAGGTTCTTCGTCAGATTGATGAAGCGGAGGAGAGTTTAGGCAAACTGGCGATTGGCACGGGCGGGCGAATGTTTCTGCCGCTTGAGGAAACGGAATTGTCTCCGGCTTATGATGCGATTGCGGAAGAATTGCGCACACAATATATTATCACCTATACACCGAAGCCACGCGCGGCTGAGGGTGAGTGGCGACAGATACGTGTGCTGGTAACGCCGGGCGGGTATGACGTCGCGGCACGGACGGGTTACATGAGACGCCCGTAAGGGAAGGGGAGTTAGCATGGCGGAAGATGCAACGAAAGCGGGCGGAGCGGCGTGGATGTTCGGGCTACTGTCATGGCTGGTGCCGGGAATCGGTCACTTGTTACAGGGGCGCTGGAGGCGCGGAGTGCTGCTCGGCGGGTGTGTCATCGGATTATTCGCAGCAGGCTTGTTATTAGGCGGTCATCTTTTCGACCTCACGGATTTCAGCGGCGGTTTGCTAGCGCAGGTGTTCGGGCTTTTTGATCTGGGTTCAGGATTGCTTTACGGGGTCGCGCAAATGTTAGGGCTTAGCGCGGCGAACACGTCTGAGTCAGCGGCACGCTCGACTTATGAATACGGCAATACGTTTTTGATGATCGCCGGACTTGTCAATTACCTTGTTATGCTCGATGCCTTTGACATCAGCGCCGGGAGGAAAAATTGACTCACCTGATAATGATTATATTGCTCGCGGCGTTTGTGGCGGCCGCCTTTGGAATTATCGGCAAAGACTCACCGCGCGGGCGGGCAGTTTACGGACTTAGTGTCTTCGCAAAATTCGTGGGAGTGGCATTTGTGCTCGCTTGGATCCTTTACTTCCTCCCCGGATAACCAAGCGTCCGATAACAACAATTTTAATCAGCTATAATTTGAAGAATGGGTTTAGTTGACACAGAAGCGATAATTCTGCGTAGTTACCGGTTGGCGGAAGCGGATAAGATCGTGATCAGTTTGACGAAGAGCGCAGGAGTCGTGCGCGGAGTGGCAAACGGAGCGCGACGACTTAAAAGTAAATATGGTGCGAGCCTTGAGCCGTTCACGCTTGTAACGCTCAACTATTACGAAAAGGAAGGGCGCGAATTAGTATCGCTGCGGCATGTCGAAATCCTTAAATCATACTTCGATTTGGCACGAAACACTGAGGCTGTGCACGCGTTGGAATACTGGGGCGAACTTGTGCTTGAGTTTGCTCCGCCGCACGAGCCGAATGAAAAGCTTTTTCGCATGGCTAAAGCCTGTGTTGAGGCGTTGGCTGAAGAGCCCGGACAAGTTGATGCCTGCGTGCGTTACTTTGAGATTTGGACATTAAAGCTGGCGGGCTTTCTACCGGATTTACGCGCGTGCGCCGCGTGTAAACGGGAGTTAGGGGAAGACGAAACCGCCACCATTAATCTTGATCAGACTCTTCACTGCGCGGCATGTTCCAAGCATGTCGGTGACAAATGGAGCAGCGAGTCACTCAAAAGAATGCGTCTCATCCAACGAGTCAGCCCGCTTAATTTCGCCCGTGCTAGTACGGGAAGCGCAATGGCTGCACGCCGAGAGCTGTCACAGATCACAGAGCGTTTGATCGCACGCGCCCTTGAGCGCGCGCCACGCGGACACTCGAACTTCATCACAGCGGATAATTAAAGACAGCAAATGATTGGAAGACGATGGCACATCGAACGTTACATTGCGGCTGCAATCTTGCCGTACTTGCTCATTGCGTTGCTGTTACTGACAGCGATCTTGTTTGCGCAGCAGGTAGGAAGATTCGCTGAGATTCTGGGTGCCACGCGCGCGCCCCTCGACATCGTTTTTGAAATCGCGCTTGGTCTCACCCCTAACGTACTAATCTTCACCGTGCCGTTGGCAACACTGGCGGGAACGGTAATCGGATTCAGTCGCATGAACAGCGATAGCGAAGTGGTGGCGATGCGCGCTTCGGGGGTCGGTCCGTGGCAGATGCTCGCGCCCGCGCTGTTGATCGGCACAGTATTAACCGCTTGCACGCTCTACATCGGCATTAAGATGGTGCCGGGAGCGGCGAGGTCGCTAAGAGAGGTGGCGGTGCGTGCGGCGCTTATCAAACTTCAGTCACCGGTCGAGTTGAGGTCATTTAATACAGAGATTCCGGGCAAGATCATCTTCGTGCATGAAGGCGACGAAGCAAGCAACCTGTGGCGCGGCGTGTTCATTCTCGCAGAGGAAAAGGACAAGAAAGTTTTAGTGACTGCACGCACAGGACGCATTGACTCGTCGAATGAGCAAGCGGAGCTGGTTCTTTCCGATGGGCAAGCGATAACACTATCTTCCTCAACAC
>JACDAW010000193.1 GCA_013695245.1 Pyrinomonadaceae bacterium
GTGATACGCAGCGCGGTGTAGATCGGCGGCAGACTCTTATCGTCAAATTGAACGTCAACGACGGGGCCAATAACCTGCACGACGCGCCCTGCCGCGCCATTGCCCGTGTTCGCTCCTACATTAGGCGTAGCCATATTTGATTTATAACTCCTTTTCTAAAGCCGGTAAGACAAGAAAAACGCTTGTGATTAAAGCTGAACAAAATATCACAAGCGATCCGCGAAAGCAAAATTGTAAACGCAGAAACCGTTATTCTATAGCGTGAGACGCGAAAGCTTTGCGATTCTGACAAGCGGACGTGAGGTTTATGAATTGATAAAAACGAAAAAGTCAGCTTTGATAAATCTCGCTGCGTTAGTCTTGATCCTCCGCATCGTCGAAGCGAATCTTCATGCGTTTCAACGTGCGGCGGTCTTCGTCGGTTAATTCGAGCGTCGCCAGCATGTCGGCTTCTTCCGCTTCCGCTTCGAGTTGACGAAGTCCGATCTGCAAGCGCAGCTTAAGTTCTGTCTCATACCCGGCACGGCGCAGACGTTCGATGGCGTCGGCGACTTCCGCTGAATTTTCGATGGCTTGGTTAATGGCCGAGCCTAATTCTTTACCGATTCTTTTCGTTTCGTCGTTGATTTCCAAAATAAACCTTAAACTAATTTGGCGATTAAATGATGTCTCAAGCGCGATTGATAAAATGATGCTATCGAAGGCAGGGCGGGTGGGTCAACCGCGCGCCGCCGAAGTATCGCGTTGCGACCATAAAATCCTTGTGTTAGCCTGCGCTTTCGCAAGTAAGATTTAATTTTTCAGAGTCTTCAAACGCGAAAATAGAGATCATGGAAACCAAAACGACAACGAAGAGCGAGCGGCGCGTTTCATTTCAAACGTCTTCCGGCATCGAACTGCCGAACGATTTTAACTCGTCAAACACTGAAACGGTTGATTACGAACGCGACATGGGCGCGCCCGGTGAATTCCCCTACACGCGCGGCGTGCGCCGCAATATGTATCGCGGCAAGTTTTGGACGATGCGGCAGTATGCCGGTTACGCCACGGCCGAAGAATCAAACAGGCGCTACAAATATCTGCTTGCGCATGGCACAACCGGCCTCTCCGTCGCCTTCGATCTCCCGACGCAAATAGGGCTTGACTCCGATGATCCGTTAGCCGCCGGAGAAGTCGGCAAAGTCGGCGTGGCGATTGATTCTCTGGAGGACATGGAACGACTCTTCGACGGCATCCCGCTCGATTCGGTTTCAACTTCGATGACGATCAATGCGACGGCCTCGACGCTTCTCTGTTTCTACATCGCCGTCGCGCGCAAACAAGGCATCTCACCCGACAAACTACAGGGCACAATTCAGAACGACATTTTAAAAGAGTATATCGCGCGCGGCACATACATCTACCCGCCCGCGCCGTCGCTTCGTCTCGTCACCGACACGTTCGCCTTCTGCGCGGCGGAAGTGCCTGCATGGAACACGATCTCGATCTCCGGTTACCACATCCGCGAAGCCGGATCAACGGCCGTGCAAGAAGTCGCCTTTACGCTCGCCGATGCTATTGCCTACGTCGAAGCTGCGATAAATGCGGGACTCAAGGTTGATGATTTTGCCCCGCGTCTTTCATTCTTCTTCAACGCGCACAACAACCTTTTAGAAGAGATCGCCAAGTTTCGCGCCGCACGCCGCCTCTGGGCGCGCATCATGCGCGAACGCTTTCATGCGCAAGACCCGCGTTCGTTGATGCTTCGCTTCCACACGCAAACCGCAGGTTCAACCTTGACCGCGCAGCAACCGGAAGTCAACGTTGTCCGCACCACGATTCAAGCCCTCGCCGCCGTCTTAGGCGGAACGCAAAGTCTCCACACCAACTCGATGGACGAAGCCCTCGCGCTCCCGACCGAAAACTCGGCGCGCGTTGCGCTCCGCACACAACAAGTGCTCGCGCATGAATCCGGCGTTGCCGACACGGTCGATCCGCTCGCCGGTTCTTACGCTGTCGAACACCTGACGAACGAGATCGAAGAACGCGCGGTCGCGTACATCGAAAAGATCGACGCGCTCGGCGGAATGCTCCGCGCGATTGAGACGGGCTACGTGCAACGCGAGATTCAAGAGGCAGCTTATAATTATCAACGTGCGGTTGAAACAAAAGATGCGGTCGTCGTTGGCGTCAATCGTTTCCAACTAGAAGAAGAGACACAGCAAGCAATCCTACGCATTGATCCGCAACTAGAAGCGCAACAGATCGAGCGCGTGCGCGCTTTACGCGAACGGCGCGACAACGAGCAAACGCAAGGCGCTCTCGATGAATTAGAAGAAGCGGCACGGGGTACGGAAAACCTTCTGCCGCGCATACTTTCATGCGTCGAGGCTTCTGCGACGGTCGGCGAGATCAGTAATCGCCTGCGCCGCGTGTGGGGCGAATATCGTGAAGCGGTAACGGTTTAGCTCGACCTAGAGCGCGCCCGGATTTATTCTAAGATCGTGCTTGAGCGTGACATGGAGATAGAGAGATGAGAGCGATCCTCTTTAAGACGTTGACGGCGTTAACCGTAAGCATTGCATCGGCGTGTGTGACGCAGACAAGCAACCCAGAGGGAAGGATGATTCAGGAGAACGCGGCGCGACGTGAAAGCAGTAGCGCATCGCCCCTTCCATCAACTTCCGCGCAAAGTGAAGGAGCGCAGGCGAACTTGCTTCCGGCTGTGAGCAGTTTTCGCGGGTCGCTCGGCAGTCGCGGTATCGAGATGCGATTGCAGCGCGACGGCGAGAAGGTTTCGGGAACTTACGCTTACGATGGCATCAACGAAAATCTAACGCTTACCGGACGGATTGATGCGCAAGGCATATTGACCCTTGCTGAATTTGATGCAAGAGGGAAACAGACAGGGAAATTCGACTGCCACGTTGAAGTCGAGCCTGATGAAGAATCAGCCGTCTCGATTAACGGTAATTGGGCGCGGCCGGACGGAAGCCGCCAAGCACCTGTCGCTTTAAGCGAGCAGCACGATGGCTTCACAAACGGCTTGCGCATCGTGAGCAAGGTGATTAGAAATAGCAAATATGATGTCGCCGCTTCGTATCCGCAACTTGTCGGTAGTAACGCAACAGTCGCGGCGGGCGTCGAAAAGTTTAATCAACGGATCGCTGTGCTCGTCTCCGAAAACGTCAGGCGATTCGTTGCAGATGATCCGCCGCCCGGTAAAAGCAGTTATGAGACATCTTTTAACGTGCTGCTGGCGACCGACGATTTAATCAGCGTCGAAATAGTTGAGGATTCATACTCCGGCGGCGCGTATCCGAACAGCTACTACTACGCGCTCACTTATGATTTGCGCCGCAACCGCGAAGTGCAACTAGAAGAGTTGTTCAAACCCGGCTCGAAGTATAAGGAAGAGATTCTGCGTTACTGTCTCGATAGCATGAATAAGAGCGCTCAACGATCTAAAGAAGAGGAAGCGCGACGAGAAGGCAAACCGCGCCCGACAAGCGATGAGCCGTTGTTTTCGGCGGAGGAAGTGTCCGAGTGGCAGACGTGGGCAATGACGCGCAGAGGTTTGATCGTTTATTTCGATTTCGCTCACGTCATCGCCGCTTATAATCGAGAGTTTGTGCCGTATCGCGTGGTAGCGGATTACCTCAAGCCCGATTCTCCGGCGGCGCGTCTGGGAAGATAAAGGCGCGATTTGCGCAAGCAGTGCGGCGCGCCCGCTTGTGCAGCAAAATCAAAAATCGTCTTGGCAACAAAGCGAATCTTCCGTTAAGCTTCACCTCGATGCCACATCTGCTCGAAGTTAAAAACCTGCAAACCTTTTTCCAGACGCGCGCCGGAGTTGTACGCGCAGTTGACGATGTAAACTTTCATCTCGATCAAGGCGAATTGCTCGCGCTCGTTGGCGAATCGGGTTGCGGTAAATCTGTTACGGCGCTCTCGGTGATGCGGCTCGTCGCGCCGCCGGGAAAAATTGTCGGCGGCGAGATTCTGTTTGAGGGTGAAGATTTATTAAAATTTTCGGAAGCGCGGATGCGCGAGATTCGCGGCGATGATATTGCGATGATCTTTCAAGACCCGATGACGAGCTTGAACGCCGTCTATACCGTTGGCGAACAGATCGCGGAAGCGTTACGGCTACATCGTAAAATGAAACGCAAAGAAGCGCGCGAGGCGGCGATTGAGGCGATGAAGGAGGTGGCAATTCCTGATCCGGCGAGGCGCGCGGACGATTACCCGCATCAACTGTCGGGCGGAATGCGCCAGCGCGTGATGATCGCCATGGCGCTCGCGTGCGATCCGAAGTTGCTTATTGCCGACGAACCGACGACCGCTTTGGATGTGACGATTCAGGCGCAGATTCTCGAACTGCTTAATGAATTGAGAACGACGCGCAACTTGGCAGTGTTGCTCATTACGCACGACTTGGGCGTTGTGGCGGAGACGGCAGATCGCGTGTGCGTGATGTACACGGGGCGCATTGTGGAAGAGTCGCCGGTCGAAGAGTTGTTCGCGCGCCCGAAGATGCCGTACACGGAAGGCTTGTTGCGATCAGTTCCGAAGTTGACGGTTGCCGAAGCGGGGAAGGTTGAGCGTTTGGAGACGATTGAGGGGACGGTGCCGAGTCCGTCGCAATTGCCGCCGGGTTGCCATTTCGCGCCGCGCTGCGAACACCGGATGCCACGCTGCACGGAAGGCGTGATCCCGCTTTACGAGATTGACGAAGGCAAGGTGAGAGTGCGCTGCGTGCTCTACGATCTGGCGGCGGCCGTTACCGCCGATCACAAACGCGATGAAGAAGGAATGAGGGCAGAGTGAGCACCAACGAGCGAATGCAAACTGTGCCGGAAGCGGAAATTGTCGCAGCGCGCGCTGGCGATAATCTCAAGGCGAAGGACGCGGGCGAGCTTGTGCGCGTGCGCGGTCTCATCAAGCATTTTCCGGTGGCGGGCAGCGACGACGTAGTGCGCGCGGTTGACGGCGTGACGTTTGAAATCTTACAGGGCGATACGCTTGGACTCGTCGGCGAGTCGGGTTGCGGAAAGTCAACGGTCGGGCGCGTGCTGCTGCGACTGATCGAGCCGACGCGCGGCGAAATATATTTTGGAGATCGAAACATCACAACCTTGCGTGGCAAAGCCTTGCGCGAGTTGCGGGGCGAGATGCAGATCATCTTTCAAGACCCATATGCGTCTTTGAATCCGCGCATTCGTGTGCGCGAGATCATCGCCGAGCCGCTTGTGATTCACAATATCGGGAACAAGCAGGAACAGCGCGAGCGTGTGGCCGATTTGATGCGCAAGGTGGGACTCGATCCTGATTACATGAATCGCTATCCGCACGAATTCTCCGGCGGACAACGCCAGCGCATCGGCATCGCGCGTGCCCTCGCCCTCAACCCGAAACTCATCGTCGCCGATGAACCCGTCTCGGCGCTCGACGTTTCCGTGCAAGCGCAGGTTGTCAATCTCCTCGACGATTTGCAGAAAGAGTTCGGCTTGACTTACCTCTTCATCTCGCACGGACTCGCCATCGTCGAGCACATCTCGACGCGCGTGGCGGTGATGTACTTGGGGCGCATCGTCGAAGTCGCAAGCGCCGCTGATCTTTATGCGCAACCGCTTCACCCGTACACGCGCGCGCTGCTTTCGGCGATCCCCGTGCCCGACCCGAAGCGTAAACGCAAGCGCATCGTGCTTAAAGGCGACGTGCCGACGCCGATCAATCCGCCTTCCGGCTGTCGTTTTCACACGCGCTGCCCGGAAGCGATTTCTGATTGCGCGCGCATTGATCCTGATCTGCGCGAAGTCGCTCCCGGTCACACCGTTGCGTGCATCCGCGTGCCGGGCTGGGCGGAAGCTCCGACTTCGGCGTGAAAGTTAACACTTTCGTTCGGAACAAGCGCGTTCCGTTTAACGTATTGTTTAGCGGTCGCGTTTAAATTAACCGGATATGTAACGTCCGCGTTCACCCCAGTGTGAATTACAACTTGAAGGAGTCGTTTATGCTTCGTCTCGCCGCCGCTATTAGTTTTGTTGTCGGAGTTTTACTGCTTATCGCGGGCATTATGAAGATCGCGCCTTCGGGCACGGTGCAGCTTGCGATGTCGTTGATGTTTTTCGGAGCCGTGTTGGGCGGTTTAAGTTTCGTGCGCAAACCTGACGCTGACGCCGCCGCCGAGCCGCCGCTTTCCCCTGTCGAGAGAGTGACGGGCATGTTTTATCAACCGGCGCGAGTTTTCCAAAACTTGCGTGCGCACCCCAACTGGCTCGCCGCGTTTCTCGTTATCGTCTTGTTGAATCTCATCTATAACTTCGCCTTCGTGCAGCGCCTGACGCCGCAGAGGATTGCGAGTTTCACGGCCGACAAGGTAATCGAAAGCGGATTTATCCCCGAAGAGGCGCAGGCAGGTTTTAGGGAACAGCAACTAGAGTCTTTGACGACGCCAGTGGGGCGCGCGTCCGGCATCGTCTCGCAAATCGTGTGGGGCTTTATCGGCTACGCATTCTTAGCCGCGATCATGCTGCTCGGCGTTTTGATGTTCGGCGGGCGCATCAACTTCTGGCAATCTCTATGCGTCGCGCTTTACGCTTATCTACCCATCGCTGTCGTCGGAAAACTATTGAGTTTGATTTTGCTTTACGTTAAATCGGTTGACGACATTCATCCGATACGCGGGCAAGGCGGACTCGTACAGGACAATCTCGGCGTGCTATTCTCACCGGCTGAGCATCCTGTGTTGTTTGCCGCCGCGAGTCTCATCGGCGTGTTGGTGTTCGTTTGGGTGTGGTTAATGGCGACGGGTTTGCGCAATGCTGGCGAACGGGTCGGGAACAGCGCGGCGTGGAGCGTAGCTATCGCGCTGTGGGTGCTCGGCTTAGCCTTCAGCGTCATCAGCGCGACGTTGTTTGGAAACTTTATCAGTTAACTTGAAACCGAAGAAATGGCCGGGCGCGGGAGAGTAACGAGCTTTCTCGCGTCCGGCGTTTTTATTTCCGGTATTTTTTATTCGTAGCGCAGAGCTTCAATCGGGTCGAGTCGCGCCGCCTTCCATGCTGGCCACAATCCAAAGATGAGTCCGATGCCGACCGATGCGACGACGCCCGCAATAGGCGCCCACATCGGAACGTAAGAGGGAAGAAACAGGCGAATTAAGAGCGACGTTCCCCAGCCGAGCAGCAAACCGATCATGCCGCCTGCGCCCGTCAAGGTCATCGCTTCGATCAGAAACTGCCAGAGAATATCCGCGCGGCGCGCGCCAATCGCTTTGCGTGTGCCGATCTCCTTTGTGCGCTCCGTAACGGAGACGAGCATGATGTTCATCACGCCGATGCCGCCGACCATCAGTCCGACGCTTGAGATAGCGACCATCGCAACAGCGACGCCCGCCATGATCGAGCGGAAGCTGGAGATAATTGATTCGGCTGTGGCGATGCCAAAGTTGTTCGGTTTGTCGAAAGGAACTTGGCGACGCAGACGCAGCAAGTCCGTAATCTGATCCTTGGCGTCTTCCATCAGTCCGGCGCGCGCAACGGCGAGGATAAATAAATCTTCGGCGTTCGGTTTTAGTTTGCGCGCGACTTCGTAAGGAACATAGATGACGTTATTCTCATCGTTGTCGCCGCTTCCGCCGCCAAACTGTTCGCGTTTTTGCAGCACGCCGAGAATACGAAACGAGCGTCCACCGATCTCAACCGTGTCGCCGACCGGTGAACTATAGGGAAAGAAATTGTCGGCCACGCTCGCGCCGAGCACGCACACTTCTTGATTCGTGTCGTTCTCGAATTGAGCAAAGAAACGTCCTTCCGAAAGCACCTCTGTGCCCGCACGCTCAAATTCGGGAAGCGTTCCCTGTAGGCGCACCGAGGCGGAAGTCTTGCCGTTTTTGCCGACAAGGAGTTTCTGTCCCCAGCGATTGTTCGTGATATTTAGAAACGGAACGGCCACTTCGACCGCTGGCAATGAGTTGATCGCTATCGCATCATCGTAAGTTAAATCCTTACGCATCCGCTCTTCGCGCGTTGGCTCCGATGTTCTCACGCCGATGTCAAACTTATAGAGAAAGATCGAGCGCGTGCCAAAGGATTCCACCTCTTTTTTAACGGCCATATCAATGCCACTAATGATCGAGGCGATGGCGATCACCGTCCACACGCCGATCACGACGCCGACAACCGTTAAGGATGAACGCAATTTATTGGCGCGCAAGGTGGAAAGCGCCATTTTCAAGTTTTCGAAAATATCGCTACGAATAAGTTTCATAAATTAGTATTCAGGAGTCAGAAGTCAGGAGACAGAATAAAGGCAATCGGTTTTCATTCTGACTCCTGACTCCTTTTAGTCAGCTCTCAACGCTTCAATCGGATCGAGCCGCGCGGCTTTCCACGCCGGAAAGATTCCTGAAAGCACGCCGATACCGCCAGAAACAGTAACGGCGATAATGATCGCCGTGATAGAAAGGCGCGTCGGGAGGAAAAAGTTTGAGATGACAAGCCCGATAATCCATGCGAGCAACACGCCGACTGCACCGCCAATGGCCGAGAGCGTGATGGCTTCGACGAGGAACTGCTTCAGGATGTCACCGCGCCGCGCGCCGATGGCTTTGCGGATGCCGATCTCTTTCGTGCGTTCGGTGACGGAGACGAGCATGATGTTCATGATTACAATACCGCCGACGACGAGCGCGATGCCGGGCACGGCGATGGCGACGATAAAGATCGGGCCAAAGATGCGGTCGCGCGCGCCCGTAATGGCGTCAGGCGTGATAATCGCAAAGTTGTCTTTCTCGCTTCCGGGCAAGCGGCGGCGCGTGCGCAAAAGCGTTCGCGCTTCTTCAACGGCGTCCGCAAAGAGATCGTCGGACTTGGCTTTGCCGACGAAATAGAGCGAGCGTTGGTTGATGAGCGGCCCGAAGGTGCGCGCGTAAGTTTTTAACGGCACGTTGATGTACGTGTCCTGCGGTTGACCGAAGACCGTGCCTTTCTCAACCGCGACGCCGACGACGCGATAAGGAATGCCTCTGACATAAATCTCTTGATTGATCGCGCCGCCTGACGGGAACAGCTTGTCGGCGATGTCCGAACCGAGAAAGCAGACGCGCGTGGCGGCATCATTTTCCGCATCTGTGAAATAACGTCCATCAGCGATTTCGATATTTTTGATCTCCGCAACATTGGCGGTCGCGCCGCTCACGGGCACGGCTTGAAGCGTGATGTTGCCGCGCTTGACCTCAGCGCGCGATGGGAAAGCCTGTGCGCCGAGCCGGTCAACCACTTGCGCGCGCGTGCGTATGTAGTCGTATTCTTCGAGCGTTAGAGGCGTGTTGCGGCGCTGGGCGGCGGCGAGCGTGTCGGTGTTTTTGAAATCGTTGAAAAAATCGAAGCGATAGACGCTGAAAGCCTTCGAGCCGATGTTAGCGATCTTCTCGTCAACGTAAGTGTTAAAGCCTTGAATCATCGAGACGACGACCACAACGGCCGTCACGCCGATAATCATGCCGAGAAGCGTCAACGCCGAGCGCAGTTTGTGCGCCCGGATCGCGGCGAGTGCAAGCTTTAATGTTTCGCTGAATTTCACTACGGGTAATTACGTTTGAACAAACATTTTGGTTGCAAATGATGACCAGGAACTTGGAAGCGAAAATCGTTGCCTACGCTGCCCTAGGAACTGCGCATCGAATCTGTTCAATTAAAAACGATGTTAACCTAAATAAACAAGGGTCTGATGAAGTTAAGCACACTTTGACGGGTGCTAAACTTCTGACGTGCAAAGGTTAAACCGCTACTATCGGCGTTCGCGAATCAGAGAAGCTAAGTTCCGCTTGCTCGCCCGCCACTTTGCTCTCGATTTGTGCGCCACCAATGCGGCTCAACTGACAGGTCTTTCTCATCGCTCGGTCATCACGATCTTCGGCAAGATACGCTGCCGCATCAGCGAAGAGTGCGAACGCCAATCGCCTTTCAAGAATGGCGAAGTCGAAGTTGATGAATCTTACTTCGGTGCGCGCCGGGTGCGCGGTAAACGTGGTCGCGGAGCTAGTGGTAAGACCATCGTCTTCGGACTCTTGAAGCGTGACGATAAGGTTTACACCGAGATCGTGCCGGACTGCAAAAAGGTCACTTTGCAAGCCATTATTCGCGGTCGCGTCGCTCCCGAGACCGTTATCCACTCGGATGGCTGGCGCGGTTACGATGGACTGGTTGATGTCGGTTACAGCAAGCACTTGAGAGTCAGTCATGGTGACAATGAGTTTGCTAACGAGCAGAGTCATATCAACGGCATTGAGAGCTTCTGGAGCTTCGCTAAACGCAGGCTTCAGAAGTTCAACGGCGTGCCCGCCGCATCCTTCGCTTTGCACTTGAAGGAGTGCGAGTGGAGATTCAACCACCGGCATGACAACTTGTATCTTGAACTGTTAAGACTGCTGCGGCATCATCCGCTTTGACTCGCTTAACTTCATCAGACCCAACTTACTTTCAAGTTGATGAAGTTATGAGGCGAAATCCAAGAGTCAAAAGAATAGCTTCAGCCTTCTTCATTAGCATGGCTATGATTTTGTTCGTCCAAGACAACACTAGTGCGTTAATCGAGTACTCTCTCTATAAAAATATAAATGATGGCTTTGAGTGTTCGGGCGGCGAATCAAATCAACCACGCCCGGAAGTTAAGTTGCGTCTCGGTGATGTAACTAGGAAGGCTTTAGAGTTGCCTCAACCGAAATATCCCCAAAGAGCAAAAGCTGCCCGCATCTCTGGGAAGGTTAAGGCAGAGATTGTGATAGATGTGCATTCAGGAAAAGTCGTGTGGGCAAGAGTTTTGAGCGGTCATCCGTTGCTGCAAGAGGCTGTCAGTAATGTGGTATGTCAGGCTCGTTTTGCGCCCACGTCAATTAACAGCCCTCCGGTCAGAGTAAGCGGTTTTATCATCTATAAGTTTGGTAGGTCGTGAGCATCCTCTTTAGTTTCTGTATTAAATAATGAGTTGATTTCTACAGAAACTAAAGCAATTAATAATACGATTATAAGATCGTACACATACGGTGCGGTCAATTTAAATGTTGACGCAGTGAGGTTAATTGCGTAAATTCATTGACAGTCCGAACAATTAAATAGGAAGCTGTACACGCGCTTCCCAAATACTAGGGAAGAAAGCGTGCGCCAGAATCAACACACTAGATTCTCTACAGCCAGTCGGTGACAATTGCACCGCTTCCAAGGCACTAGAGT
>JACDAW010000462.1 GCA_013695245.1 Pyrinomonadaceae bacterium
CTACCTAGTATTCCTAACTCCTTGAAACGACAGCAAGTTACGGCATTTCAGCAGAAGCTTTGACGTTTCTCTTCCAGTTTTTTGCGTGTCACTATGCACCAAAAGAAATAACGCCTCGCGCAGAGCGTGCCTTTTAGACGCGCCTATAATATATGTATTACTTACGAAAACGCGAATTGATAAGAGAGTTGATGTGCGGTTGACTACTGCTTTGTGTAGTATCCGGCGCGGGTGACGGCGCGTAAGTCGGCGCGGGTGGTGCGAACGCTGACGCGGCGAAACTTGCCGTTGCGGTTTTTATCAAGCGGCGAATAATAGAGCGCATATTGATGACGCAGTTCGTCGGCGACCTCACGGTAAACTTGATCGAGCTGTGTGAAACTCTGTGGTTTATAGAAGCGCCCGCCCGTCGCGTCGGTGAGAATTTCAAGATTGCGTTCGCTCAGATCGAGCACATGCAGCGCTTGACGCAGATCATCAATGCGAAGTTCGTTGAAGCGCGCAACCGAAACGGAAGCATTGAGAAGCGTCTGGAGTTCCGTCTTCTTTTTAACACGCTCGATCTCGGTGTTGCCGATCACATAAAGTGTCGCTTGCGCGTCGAGCAGCGAGCGGAACACGGTGTTAAGTGTCGCGCGTCCACGCCCGCTATCAATGCCGTCGGTTAAAACGACGATGGCATGTCGCCGCGATGCGCCGGAGAATTGTTCGCGCGCGGCAAGCGATAGAGCGTCGTTGAAGCGCGTGAAAACGCCGGGCGTGATGCGCCTGAGAGCGCGCTCAAGTTGCAGGCGATTCTGCGTCCAATCGAGCAGCAATTCGATGCGGTCGTCAAACTTAATCAAACTCACGCGATCTTCGGGCGCGAGCCTTGCGGCAAACTCTAAAGCCGCGCGTCGGAAGTCATCGAGGTTTGAGGCCGCGCTCGATGAAGAATCAATCATTAACACGACATCCACGGGAACTTGCCTGAGCGCGAGATCGCTCAACGGCTGTTCGCGTCCGTCTTCATAAACTCTAAAGTCTTCGCGCTTGAGCGAAGTAACGAGTTGTCCGCGCGCGTCGCGCACCGTGACGGGCAGCAACACCTCGCTCGTGGTCACCGAGATCACATCATCTTCGTCAACTTCGATTGGATGATTCTGCGCCGGAGAAACTATCGGCGGCTGAGGCGGCGGTGGCGGTGGCGGCAAATCATTTATGCGTTGCGCGGAGACTATCAACGAGTAGCACAGACATAACGCAAAAAGCAGGCACGCACTAAACACATGCTGCGAGATGTTGCTATTCATTACTTTAAACGAGCAAGGCATCAATGAAGATTTAATTTCCTGAAGAAGCGGAGGCGTTGCTATGCTGCTGCTCATCACCGCCCATCGCCTCTTTCATAGCGAGAATCACTTTCTCGCTGACGCGACGACGACGTAGCTCCGCGAGCTTCGCGGCAGATAAATTGAAAGCAGCCGGTGATGATTCGATGCGACGAATGATCGTGCCTTCGGAGAAACCGGCGTCGATCATTTCGATGACGCTTTCATTCGTGAGCGTCGGCGTGCGTTCAAGCTTCGGCTCCTCTCCGCCCTCAACCGGCGGACGCACGATGCGCACGGTGGCGCTGCCCGATGTTTGCGTGTCGCCGCTCGCGCCACCGTTCATGCCGCGTCCGCGTGTGCGCTCCCGCGAACTGCCGCCCGAACCAAAAATACCTGTCTCCGCTTCGCCGCCCCCGCCGTTCGGACGATTCGCTCGCGCATCTTCACCGTCAAAAAGCCCGTCGTCGTTCCAATCATCGCTGCCCGCTTCGGTTGAACTTGTGCGCGCGATCATCGCTAAGATGATCCGCTCGCTAACGCCGTTTCGTTTGAGTTGGACGAGCGCGTCGGGCGAAAGATCAAAGTGGGCGGGGCGCGTGCGGATGATCGCCGCCACAGTTTTTTCGCTAAACCGCGCGCGCACTAACTTGACGACGGAAGCATTAGTCAACATTTCTTCCGACGACTGCCCGCTTCCCTGTCCTAGCGCGAAGTTATAATTGACTGCTCCGCACATAAACGCAGCAATCGCAAATGAAAGAAGACTCGCTCGCACACTTCGACCGGCCATTTTGTGTTCTCTTCCTTTAACGTTGTGCTGTCGCCGCTACCACCGCCATCGTGCTTGTGCTATTTTCCACAACTCTCGCGGACGAAGTATTCTGCCCGTAGCGTGCGCTGATGCGTCGCACGTAGTTGCGCGTTTCGCGGTATGGCGGAACGCGATGACCGTATTTCATCACCGCGCCTTCCCCGGCATTATAACTCGCCAGCACGAGTTCGACGCGATTATTAAAGCGCCCAAGCAAATCCTTGAGATAACGCGTGCCGCCCATAATGTTTTGCGCCGGATCAAGCCCGCTCCGCACGCCAAAACGCGCCGCCGTTCCCGGCATGAGTTGCATCAACCCAAGCGCGCCCTTCGGACTCACGACGCGCGGGTTGAAATGCGATTCCTGCTCCATCACGCAGAAGATGAGATACGGATCGACGTTGTAACGCTCGCCGTTCGAGCGAATCAAACGATCAATATGCGCGCTGCCCGTGCTCCAACCGCGCACCGCTCTTCTGCTCCCGACGCGCGCCGTCTCAGACGCAACTTCAACGCCTGCCTCCCGCTCAATGCGCGCTACGCGCGAACGCTCAAGAAACATCGAAAGCGAACCGCGACGATACCAGACTCCTTCACTCGTTTCGCTTGCCTCATCCGCTTCGACGCGCGCCCCGCCAACGAGATGAATCCACACGGGCTGTGCGCTGCTTGCCTCAACTTGTTCGGCGTTTTCAATGTTCACAATCCGCGCGTGCGGCGCGCCTCGGCGTCCGGCACTCTCTTCCGTCGGCTTCGGGCGGTTGATAGATTTCACGCGCGCCCGATCAAGCAAATGCGTCACGCCGCCGCACCTGTACCACACGCCTTGCGCGTCTTCCCAAGCTTCATCAGCCGCGATCACGCTGCCGTCCGTTAAACGCACTTCGTCGGCAAATGTAATTTGCGACGCGCTGATGAGAAGCATCACGAGGATGAAAACTTGCGTTGTGAATAGATAGATGTTTCTGTTTCGTAGTTCAAAGTTGTAGGGGATCGACATGGGTTTGCTCCGTCGCTATGCGCGACTGTTCCTTAGGGGTGAAATTGTGCGCCGCTCCGAAGTAGTTGCGCCAAGCTTTGTCAACGATTTTGGGGATGATCTCTAAGTCTCTATTTTCAAAAAGGCAGATGTCTGTGATGCGTTCCAACAGGTCACGCGGCTCGCAGGCTTTCATCTGGCGTTGTTCGATCATGTAGTTGTTGAGAATGTGATCGAGCGATTCGCGCGAAGCATTCATGCCGCGCACATAGGCTGCGCGTTTGAAAATCTCGACATAGACGGACGGCGTCGGCGGCTCAACCCGCGCGCGATAACCCATGCGCCGAAGGAACGCTTCGTCCACCAAATCTTTTTCGTCGAGGTTCGTTGCAAAGATGATTAATTGCTCAAACGGCACTTCGAGCTTCTTACCCGTCGCAAGCGTGAGGTAATCAACGCGCCGCTCAAGCGGCACGATCCAGCGATTCAGTAATTCGTGCGGCGCGACTCTCTGGCGTCCGAAGTCGTCAATGACGAGCGTACCGCCGTTCGATTTCATTTGAAACGGAGCTTCATAGAACTTGGCCGTCTCGCTCCACTGCAAATCCGTATCGTCGAGCGTAAGTTCGCCACCGACGACGATGAGCGGGCGGCGAATGGCGACCCAGCGCGTATCATGCTCGCCCGCAGCATTAACTTCGGAGACGATGTTGTGATTATGCGCGTCATAGACGCGGATGATCTGATTGTCAACTTCGATGGCGTAAGGAATCCAGATCACTCCGTCGAGCGCGTTGTTGACTCGTTCGGCGATGGAAGTTTTTCCGGTTCCGGGCGGGCCCGTAAGAAAAAGTGAACGACGCGAATTAACGACGCAGCCGAGCGTCTCCAGCAGCGAATCCGGCAGCACGAGATCGCGCATCGCGGCGCGCATCGTCTCCATCGAAGCACGCGTCGTGGGCACGGCTTGCAGGCGCATCATGTGATTATAATCGGCGAGCGAGACGGGCGCTGCGCCGGTGTAACCGCAAGCGTTAAGCGAATTCTTTACGCGCTCCCAACCGCGTTCGAGCATTGCATAGCGCGTCGCGCCCATTGCAGCTTGGAGGCGCACTTCGATCAACTTCTCGCGGTAAAGTCGCTGCAACAATTCTTCGGCGAGCGTGCGCGGCAAGTGCATTCGCTCGGCGATAAGCGCCGTAGTCGGCTCGGAAAGAATGGAGACGTGCTTTAAGGCGAGGTCGCACAGAAAACTTTCCGACACGTCTGTCTCTTGCAAACTTTCGGGCGCGGGCGGCTTAAAGTCGGTAAGCGGTTCGCCCATCGTTTTCGCTTCGGAGAATAATTCTGTCGCAGCATGTGGCATCGCGTGTTCCTTCAAATTAGCTCAAGAGGTGTGCGCTTCTCTCGATGCGCGGGTGATCGTAATTTAATTATTGTTTCTTCTCGCAGCCGTTTCGTTTGAGACGGAGGCGAGGGCTTGGCGCGCGGTTTCGGCTTCTGCGTCGCGCCCCGTTTGTTTGTAGAGATCAACAAGATGGCGGAGCACAAAGTTTGAGTTCGGTTGCAGCCGACGAGCCGCTTCATATTGCGTGATCGCGTCCGAGCTTTGACCTGTGCGTTCAAACAAAGCGGCCATGTTGAGTCGTCCCGTTAATTCGCCGTTTGCTTTGGCGAAGTTGCGAAGCGCATCGTCAAATTTGCCGAGACGAAACTGCGCGAGCGCAAGGTTGTTTAAGACACGTTCATCGCGCGGCGCAAGTCGCGCGGCGCGTTTCAGACGGTCAACGGCGCGGCGATAGTTGCCGTTCAAGTAAAGCGAGTAACCAAGATTGTTGAGCGTTTCGACATCCTCCGGCGCGGCGTCAAGCGCGTGCGAATATGAATCTTTCGCGCGCTCGCTTAAACCTTTGCGGTCATAAGCGACGCCGAGCAAGTTGTGCGCTTCCTTCAAACGCGGATCAAGCGACGTGGCGCGCGAAAGTTCCCGGATCGCTTCGTTGAGACGATCCTTTGACAGCAACTCGCGCCCGCGTTCGAGATGATCGCGCGCCGTACCATTGCTTGAATCGCCCGCCGCTTCGTCTTCACGCGACCGAACGTCTTCGATGCGCGCCACGCCTGCGCTCTCGAATCGCGCCACGTCGCGTTCGTTCAGGCGCTCAACTTTCCCTTCCCTTTTCCCGCCGCCAAAGATTCTTCCAATAGCGCGGAACGGTGATTTGAGAACGCGCGCAAACCGATTGCCGCGCTTCTCTCCCTTCTCTGTGCCCGTCTGAGAACCACTCGCGGCGACAACGTTGGCCGCATCGTCGCCGTCTACCTCGTTAGTCTGCGCGCTATGGAAAAGCGCGATGGTCGAGGCGAGAAGAAATGCGATCAGGCAACAGATGAACTTGGTGCGTTTGCTGCGCATGAGAATTTGCTCCTTATTACATTTTGGCGAACGTGTCGATCAGGTTAAGCGCGGCCGGGCCGAGAATAACGATGAACAATGTGGGAAAGAGAAAAAGGGCAAGCGGGATGAGAAGTTTGACGGCCGCTTTTTGCGCCGCCTGCTCCGCGCGTTGCCGACGCTTCGTGCGCAGAGAGTCGGAATAGACGCGCACGGCGCGGGCAATCGAAGTTCCGAAACGGTCGGCTTGAATCAGCATGGCGACGAGGCTTTGCAGATCGTCAACGCCCGTGCGCTCCGCCAGATTGCGCAACGCTTCTTCGCGTTCGCGCCCGACGCGAATCTCAAGGTTCGTCAACTCAAACTCTTCGCTGATCTCCGGGTGCGCGATGCGCATCTCCTCGCCGACGCGGACGAGCGCGGCGTTCAAACCGAGTCCGGCTTCAATCGAGACGACCATCAGATCAAGCGCATCGGCCAACCCCCAACGCACGCGCTGTTGCCGATTCTTAATCAATTTTCGCAAGACATAGCGCGGCAGCGCGAAGCCTGCCACGAATGCGATCAGCAACCACAAAAGCGCGCTGCTAAACGGTCGCGCGAGCAAGATGCAGGCGAGCGCGACGATGGCCGGAAAGCTGAATAACACGACGAGTTGGATCGCGCGATAGATGATTGGCGCGGCCGTCGAGCGATAGCCCGCTTGCATTAATTGCTTTTGGAGTTTATCTGCTTCGGCGGCTGATGGCGGCGCAAGACGGCTGAACGGCTTTGCCATGCGCTCGGCGACGCTCGCCATGGGGTTAATCTCGATTACGCCCGTGTTCGCCGTAACAGTTGCGCTGTGCGTTTCGCCCAACTGCTTAAGGCGCTCTGTCGCCGCGCTTGATGGGCGGTACAGCAACCAGTAGAGGCTCATCACTCCGAATGTGATGGCGGCGAAAGTTGAAATTGCGATGATGAAAATCATAACGGTTACCGGGAAGTCAGGAGTCAGAATTCAGAAGTCGGAATGAAGAACGAAATGCTTTTATTCTGTCTCCTGACTCCTGTTCTTCATATCTTAATGTTCAAAAT
>JACDAW010000278.1 GCA_013695245.1 Pyrinomonadaceae bacterium
GATCACGATGGTGCTGACAGTCGGCGTCTGCTTCGCCATTGAAATCATTATGGCGCGCCCCGATATTTTGGGCATCGCGCGCGGCTTCGTCCCTACGCCGCAAATCATCACCAACCCGGCGATGCTCTACATCGCCATCGGCATCCTTGGCGCGACCGTGATGCCACACAATCTTTACTTGCATTCGTCGGTCGTGCAAACGCGGAATTATGAGCAGACGGCGAAGGGCAAAAAGGAAGCGATTAAGTTTGCAACGATTGATTCAACCGTCGCGTTGATGTTCGCGCTTTTCATCAACTCGGCGATCCTGATTGTTGCCGCCGCCACGTTTTATCGTTCGGGGAATTATCAGGTCGCTGAAATTCAAGACGCTTATCAATTGCTATCGCCCTTGCTCGGCGTCACCGGCGCAAGCACGCTCTTCGCCGTCGCTCTTCTCGCCTCCGGTCAAAACTCGACTTTGACGGGCACACTCGCCGGGCAGATCGTGATGGAAGGTTTCTTAAACATTCGCCTACGCCCGTGGCTGCGACGTTTGATCACGCGCCTGATCGCAATCGTCCCCGCGATTATCGTGACAGCGATGTACGGAACAAGCGGCACGGCGAAGCTTCTAGTCTTCAGCCAAGTTGTGCTCAGTATGCAACTCAGTTTCGCCGTCTTCCCCCTTGTGATGTTCACGAGCGATAAAGCGAAGATGGGCGAGTTCGTCAATCCGCTGTGGCGCAAAATTCTGGCGTGGCTGGTAGCCGTCGTTATCGCTTCGTTAAATGCGTGGTTGTTGGTGCAAACGTTCCGCGAAATGTTGACTTAAATATTAACGGACTATCTCAGACCCGCTCCTTTAAACAATCAGGAGGCGTTTCCCATGTGGCTTGAAGTGGCGATTATGGCAAGCATCTTTGCTTTGGGTCACATTTTGTTGGGCCACTTCGAGGCGGGAACGCCGAAGTGGAGACAGGTCGGCAAGTTCTTTCTGAGCATCTGTCTTGCCGTTGCGATTTCAAATTACGCCGGGCGTTTCTGGTTCTATCTATTCCTAGTGGCGAGTTTGATCTACGCGCTCGTGATTCATCTCTGGTGGCTTCCGAAGCACGGCGTCAACGGTTGGACGGCGGAACCGAAGGAAAGATATTACGAGCTAAGAGGTTGGAAACTTTAACCGCGCAGCTTAACCTTCACGCTTCGCTATCTCGCTATCGCACTCGCGCGCTTTCGGAAACTCTAATTTGACAAGCAACTCATTCCAACTATCAACCGGCAAACTCCCGCCCGACGCTTGATCATGCCCGTGCCCGTAATTCCCTTCGCCCGCATCTATTTCGATTGAGCGCAAGAATTCAAGCACGTTTACATCTGTGCCGGAACGCGCGCTAAAGTTTACGCGACCGGGCAAATACCCTTCGTTCGCGGCAATGACGATGTATTTCGGCAACCGCGTGCGCCAGATTTGCGCGATCAGCGGGTGAATTTGACATCGCGTATTGATGCGGATGAGCGCGACGTTGTTGCTGAAGACGGGCGCGGCACGTTTAGCTTCGTTCATTGCGCTCTTAACTTCTTCGCGGGCGCGGCGCAAAGCTTCAACATCTTTCGTATCGGATTCAACGAGTGAGCGCGGGCTATCATGCGCAAGCAACGCACGCGCCGCCGCTTCCGGGTCGTAGAGAGATGAACGGCGTGAGGCGTTGACGAGCGTGGTCGCTTCCTTCAACCACTTGGCGGTGTAGCGTCGCTTCGCGCGGTCAACAATCTCAAACGGCGCTCGCTCGCCTAAATCGGAAAACGTGCCGATGGCTGCGATCCATTCAAGGTCGTTAACATCGGCAACCGCGCGACACAGTTCATAAACAAGCAAGCTCGTATTCGGGATCGGTTGCCACTTGTAGCCGCTAATCAATAAACCTTCCGGCGGCACGCCTTCAGGACGATGATGATCAATAAAGCACGTCGGCACATTTTCTATCACCGGCTCGCTGGCACAGCCGAGATCAAGCACAAATAGACTTGCGGGTTCGTGTGCTCGCACACGCGCGCGATTCTCCATCGTCCAAGCGTTGCGCTGACGGTCAGGCACAATACGCGCCACTTGAGCAAAACCTTTTCGCTGAAGTGACAACTGAAGCACCACGCCCGCCGTCACGCCGTCGGCATCAGAGTCGTGCAAGATGACGATAGATTCGCCCGCTTCACGCGCGCCGATGAAAGAGGCAAACTCTTTGCGCGCTGCTTCGATGCGTTCGTTGAAATCGGACTCCACTTCCGGCTTCGCACCTTCGATTCGTTTATCCTGCTTCTCTTTCTGCGCGCCCGCCACCTTTGCTGTCACCATTTTTCACTTCTCCCCGCGCGCAACGTCTTCAATCTTTTCGTCAACAAGCCTGCGCACTGCTTCGAGCGTGTCAATCTCAGCGACGGTTTTGTCGTCGCGCAGACGCAGGATGCGCGGGAAGCGAAGCGCGAAGCCGGATTTATGCCGCTTCGATTCCTGCACGCGATCAAACGTCACCTCCAAAACGATCTTCGGCTCAACCGTCCGCACGCGCCCGTGCGCAAATTCTTGCAGCGTGTGAGCGCGAAACCATTCCGTAAGTTCTGCGAGTTCTACATCAGTTAAACCCGAATAAGCTTTGCCGACGTTTAAAAGTTCGTCGTCCGTCTCCGAACGGCGCACAGCGAAAGTGAAATCCGAAAGCAGATGCCTGCGCCGTCCGTGTCCGACTTCAACCGCCGTGACAACAACATCGAGCGTCGCCAGCGCGCGTTTAATTTTCAACCACTCGCGCCCGCGCTTGCCCGGCTTGTAAGTTGCGCGCGGGTCTTTCACCATCAAGCCTTCATTGCCGCGCCCGCGCGCCGCGTCAAATTCTTCATCAAGCGTTTCGACCTTGCTGACAAGCCGCGCATCGGACAAACGAATCACGCCGTCTGATGCTGTAATAAGATTTTCGAGTTGACGGCGACGTTCGGCGTGCGGCTCATCGGTGAGCACGCGCCCGGCCGCGTAAAGCAGATCGTAGGCGAAAAGGACGACGGGCGTTGACTCAAGCAATTCTTTGCCGACGGTTTTGCGTCCCAAGCGTTTCTGCAATTCCGCAAACGCGAGAATTGTCTCGCCGCGTGCCGGAACGATCTCGCCATCAATGATCGCATCGCTATGTAGCGCGGCGAGCGGCTCAATAAGCTCAGGGAAACGATGCGTGATGTCGTCCAGCGTGCGCGAGTAGAGCGCGACACGGCCTCCTTGCGTGTGTGCCTGCGCGCGGATGCCGTCGAATTTATCTTCGACGTAAAACTCACCGGGCATCGTGCGTTCAACGTCTTTCAGATCGGCGGCCGCCGTTGCGAGCATAAACTTGATCGGATGAAATAATCGCATCACCACCTGATCAAAATCGCCGTAACGTGCGCGAACGGCCGTTTCGCCGATGTCGCCGGTGAGCATGTTGACTTGCGCGACTTGCGCGAGCGGACGCTCGAAAGCGCGCGCAACCGAGTCTTCGACCAAGCCTTCTTTCAGACCGATGCGCAGATCGCCGACGAGGAGTTTGACGAGATATTTCGCCTCAAGCGCAGTCGCGGTTTTAAGAGCATCTTTAAGCAGCGTCTTCTTGTTTTTCGTGCCGCGCGTTTGGCTTAAAAGTTCGATTAAAGATTCGATTTGGAGGAGCGTGTAACGCGGCGCGCCCGTGTCGCGTTTCGCTTCTTTGATCGCTTCATAAGCGACTTCGCCCGCGTCGCCGAGGCGCACATACTTCGGTCGCAGATCATCAACATCAATTCCCGTCACCTCGCCTAACGCCGCACGCAACACGCTTGTGCCGACGTTGGTTGTGCGGGCGTCGTGCATCGCAAATTGGTGTCCGGCGAAGTAACGCGCGGCGCGCGCGAGGTCTGCGTCAGAAAGTTGTTTGAAATAAGCGCCGAGCAGGGCGGCTTTTTCGAGCTTCTTTGTTGTCGCCGCAACTCGTTCGGCAACTTCAGCGAAGCTTTGCAACGTGGCTTCCGTTTCCGTTACAGATGCGGGCGGTGAGATGTTTTTTGGCTTCGCCATGAAAACTAATCGTTACACGCAACAGATAACAAAGCTCAATTTGCTCGTATCATTTCGGTAGGCACGCGGATGGCTTCAGTTTCATCGGGCACGCCGAAAATTTCCGGGTGCAGAATGGAAGCGAGAATCTCTGCGCCGCGCACAACGCGCGGCCCCGGACG
>JACDAW010000294.1 GCA_013695245.1 Pyrinomonadaceae bacterium
TGGCCTTTGAGATCGTACATGACGTGCGCGAGGCGCTGCGGAAGTTCGTTGACGAGCAGATGTCGCCCGGTGATCTGGTCGCTATTATTCGCACCGGCGCGGGGATCGGAGCGCTGCAGCAGTTCACCGGCGATAAACGTCTGCTTTACGCCGCCATCGAGCGTGTCCGTTACAACCTCAACAGCCGTAGCGGAGTCAGCACTTTTCTTCCGGCTGACGAAGTTCCTGTCGTTAACACCGCAAGAGGCAGCGACAATCGTTTGGACGAAGTTATCGCCAGCGTCAGGGGCGGACAGCGCAGCGATGAGACGAACCCGGTCGCGGGCGTAAATGAGTTCCGCGAAGTTAATAGCTTCCGCGAAGAGATATTCGCCGTCGGCACGCTTGGCGCGCTCAACTTCGTCGTGCGCGGGATGCGCGAATTGCCAGGTCGTAAAGCGGTGATTCTCTTCTCCGACGGCTTCCGCTTGTATGAGCCTAACTCAAATAACCCGCTAGGTTCAGATTACTTTCGCGTGCGTGAGAACATGCGTCGCCTGATCGATCTGTCAAACCGCTCGTCGGTCGTCTTCTACACGATTGACGCGCGCGGCGTGGCAGTGACTTTCCCGACCGCCGGCGATAATCTCTCCGGCGCGATCACTTCCGGGGATCGCAATGCGGCTAACGCGGGCGACGAAACCTACAGAGAATTCGGTGATAGGATCGGAGGCCTTAATGAAAGTCGTCGTTCCGACTTGTACGCCAAGCAGGAAGGTTTGAGCTATTTGGCGCAGGAGACGGGCGGGATTTTCATCCGTAACACAAACGATATCAGCGGCGCGACGCAGCGCGCGATTGATGATTCAAAGAGTTATTATCTGCTCGGTTACCGACCCGACGACGGAACATTCAGCGGCGATCCGAATCGTTTTCATAGCATCACTGTAAAAGTGAGGCGTCCGGGCTTACGGGTGCGTTCTCGCACCGGATTCTATGGTGTCACGAACTCGGACGCACGCCCTGTACGCACTACCCCGACGCAACAATTGGTTGCCGCACTCGCTTCGCCATTCGCTTCGGCAGGCATCCGCTTACGCATGAACTCGCTCTTCGGCTACGACACACAAAAGGGTGCGTTTGCCCAATCGCTCATCTATATTGATTCCCACGATATTAATTTTCTGCCCGACACGAACGGGCAGATGCGCGCCGCGATTGACATTATGGCCGTCACGTTCGGCGACGACGGGCGCGTGATCGATCAATCTATACGCGCCTACACGATTCGCGTCTTCCCCGAACAGTTGCAACGCAATATTGAAGCAGGGCTGATCTATATCATCACGCTTCCGATCAAAAAGCCCGGCGCCTATCAACTACGCATCGCAGTGCGCGACAAAGACACGCAAAGAGTCGGCTCAGCTAATCAATTTATTGAGGTGCCCAATGTAAAAAAAGGCAATCTTACTTTGTCGGGCGTAACGGTGCGCGGCGTTGACGGCGCTAACGCTCAGAGAATGAACGTCGGACAGGTAAATGGCGCGCTACCGGGTACGGCGGATGGCGCAGCGCCAGTGAGCGACTACGGCGCGAACACAGCGGTCAGAAGATTCCGGCGCGGGATGACCTTGGAGTATGCCTACTACATCTATAACGCTCGGACGCAAAAGACGGTGAATCGCCCGCAATTAGCAACGCAGATGCGTTTGTTCAGGGACGGGCAACAAGTTTATGCGGGTCCCGTTAGGTCGTTTGATGGCGGAGGGCAAACCGATTTAAAACAACTCATCGGCGGCGGCAGACTACAGCTCGGCAAAGAGTTGCAGCCCGGCGAGTATATCCTGCAAGTACTCGTAACTGACGAACACGCAAGCGGTAGGAATCGCACAACGTCACAGTGGGCGGATTTCGAGATCGTTAAATAATTAGCAAGTGAAGGAAAGCAGGGTTGATATTCATTAGCTTGCCTTTCAAACGATTGTGCCATCTTTGATCATCGCATTCTTCGGCACGATGATGATGCGGTCGCGGATGTAGTAGCTCTGATCAACCGCGTCGAGGTTTTCAATTCCACTTTCGTTAACTAACCGGACGTTTGCGCCGATGCGAGCATTTTTGTCAATGATTGCGCGGCGAATCGTTGTTCCCGCGCCGATGCCGATGCGCGGCATTCCGGCTTCGAGGTCAGCGCCCATCTCTTCAATCGTCTGGTAATAATCCGCGCCCATCAACACGGAATCTTCGATGCGCGTTCCCTGATCAATACGGCTGCGAAGGCCGATGATGCTGCGGCTGAAATTTGCGCCGTTGATGATGCAGCCTTCGCTAAGGAATGAATCGCGTATTTCGCTGTTGTGAACTTTAGACGGCGGCAGGTAACGCGCGTTGGTGTAAATCGGCGCGTCGGCGTCGTAGAAGTTAAACTTCGGAAGCGGCGCGGTTAAGTCGAGATTCGCTTTGTAGAAGGCCGAGATCGTCCCGATGTCTTCCCAATAGCCGTTAAACATGTGCGCCTGCACGTTGCAGCAACGGATCGCGGCCGGGATAATTTCACGCCCGAAATCTACCCATGTAGTTTCCTGTGTAAGCAATTTCTCCAAACGCTCATAATTAAAAACGTAGATGCCCATCGAAGCGAGAAACGGGCGACGTTCGGCTTCTTCGGCGCTCAAGCCAAGTCGTTGCGTGTCAACCCGCATCGCTTCGAGCGCCTCACCCTTCGGCTTTTCGCTAAACTCGATGATGCGCCCGGCATCGTCCGCCTTAAGCAATCCGAAACCTTCGGCCGCGGCGCGGTCACACGGGATGGCTGAGATCGTCACGTCTGCGCCCGTCTCGTAATGGCGTTTGAGAAAATCGCGGTAGTCCATGCGATAGAGGTGATC
>JACDAW010000299.1 GCA_013695245.1 Pyrinomonadaceae bacterium
GCCAGGTTGGTCTTCATCGTTTGTGAAAACTCGCCCTAACTTTGGTTCAACGCCGAGCAGCGGAAACAAATCGGCGGAAGCGACGATGCCGCTCAAACCTTCGGGTTCGTCGCTCCCAGAGATGAGATTCGTACTCGCCAGGTTATACGTTGCGACGTACTGTAAGGATTGCGCCTGTTTTTGGTAGTCGGCGAAATCGGGATATGAAAGGGGGAAACGCACTCCAGCGTCGTCGGCACTCGCGCCGTAGATGCTGACCAATTGCTTCTGGTGCGCGAAGGGCAACGGGCGCAAGAGTACCGCATTAACGACACTAAAGATTGCAGTGTTTGCTCCCGTGCCGAACGCCAGCGTAATCAGCGCAACGACGGTCACGCTTTTGTTCTTCCACAGCATCCGCGCGGCGAACCGCATATCCTGCCACAAAGTATTCATCACTCACCTCGTTCCCACTCACTCGTATCTGAGCGCGATCATCGGATCGACTTTTGACGCGCGTCTAGCAGGAATGTAACTTGCCACCAAAGCAACGCTGGTGAGCAACAAGGCGACTCCCGCGAAAGTTAAAGGATCGGTCGCACTCACGCCGTAGAGCAAACTCGTCATCGCGCGCGTTAAAGCAAACGACGCCGCGAGTCCAAGACAGACGCCGACGATCACAAGCGTCATGCCTTCACGCAGAACGAGTTTGAGCACGTCCGCCCCGCGTGCGCCTAAAGCCATGCGAATACCGATCTCGCGCGTGCGCCGTGCGACTGAAAAACTCATCACGCCGAAAAGACCAACGGAGGCCAACAGTAACGCCAAGAATCCGAACGCCCCCAAAAGTCCCGCGCCGATGCGCGGCAGCAGCAGCGCGCCACTCAAGTGTTCGTTCAAGGTTCTCACGTTCGATACCGGAAGATTTTTATCGAGCAGGCGAATCTGCTCGCGCACGGGCGCAAGCAGCGTGCGCGGATCGCCCACGGAGCGCACTTGCAGAGTCATCTCCGAACGGTAATGTTGCCAGAATGGTTGATAGAAATACGGCAGCGTGTCTTCTCCGAGCGTGTTGTATTTCGCATCGCGCGCGACGCCGATGACTTCGAGAAACGGCCCCTCCGCTCCTTCGCGGCTGAGACGTTTGCCGAGAGGATTTTGATTCGGCCAGAAGAGGCGCGCGAACGCTTCATTGATGATCACAACGCCCGGCGCGCCTTCTCTATCGCTCACCGTAAAATCGCGTCCAGCGACAAGCTTGATGTTCATCGTCTCAAAATAGCCGGGTGAGACGGTATTAAAATTATATTCGTTATCTTCGCCGGGCTGCGACGCGCGCCCTTCGATTTCGACGCTTCCGCGTTGGCTGCTGAAACCGAGCGGCACCATCTCCGCGAGGCTTACCGCTTCGACGCCCGGCAGAGTCCCGACGCGCTCTATTAGTTGACGATAAAACTCCGCGCCCTTTGCTTCCGTGTATCCTTGTATGCCGACCTCCGGCGTCATGATCAAAACGTTGTCAGCGCGGAAGCCCACATCAATTGATTGCGCGTTGCCTAAACTTCTCAAGAACAACCCCGCGCCGACTAAGAGCACGAGCGAGACGGCGACCTGCGCAACGACAAGCAAGTTGCGCAGGCTGAAACGACGCGGCGTGAAACTCGCCGTCGCGCTTTCATCCTTGAGGGCTGGCAACACATCGGCGCGCGTCGCCTGTAATGCCGGAGCGATGCCGAAGATGAGTCCCGTAAGGATCGAGAAGCAGAGGGCGAAGAGCAGCACGCGCGCGTCCGGAGAAAAATCGAGGGCGATGGGGACGGGCGTTGGCAAGCTGAACCAGAGCGGTAGTTCGGTTAACCACAACACGACGATCAATCCGAACGCGCCACCGACGAGCGCAAGCAGTATGCTCTCGGTCAGCAGTTGGCGCACGATCCGCCACCGGCTTGCGCCGAGCGCGATGCGAATCCCGATCTCGCGTCTTCTGACCGAAGCCCGCGCGAGCAGCAGGTTAGCGACGTTGGCGCACGCGATCAGCAACACCAGCCCGACCACGCCCATCATCAAACCCGCGATGCCTAAGACCACGCCACGCACCTGCGGCGGCACGCGCGCTTCCGCTTCACGTAGCACGGTGATCTTGCGTCCTTCTTCGCGCACGTTGCTCCACTGGCGCGGGTGCTCTTCCCGCAAGCCCCGCGCAATCGAATCAAAACTCGCCTGCGCTTGTTCAACTGACACGCCGTCCTTCAAACGCCCGATGAGAAACAGCCCGCGATTGCCGCGACTCTCCACCGTCTCCTTATCCTGCGCGGCGTGCGCGAACGCCGGAATAGGAATCCACATGTCGGGCGCGAGTCCCGTAATGATTCCCGTAAATTTTTCCGGCGCGATTCCGGCAACGGTGAAAGACCCGCCGCTCACCGTGATCGTTTTTCCAACAATAGACGCATCACCGCCAAAGCGTCGCTGCCACAAACCGTGACTTATCACCACCGTCGGCGCAGCGTCAGCCGCGTCATCCGCTTCCGTAAACACGCGCCCGCGTGCCGCCCGCACACCGAGCACGTCGAAGTAGCTGACGCTCGTCACGGTCGCCAGAGCGCGTTCGGACTCCCCGCCCGCACTTAAACTCACGGGTCGGATCGTGTACGCCGCCAAGCCGGAGAGCGCGTCGGAGCGATTGCGAAAATCTATGTAGTCAGGATATGACGAAGCGCCGTAGAGCGGCCCCGAATAATCGCTTGTGTAGAGCGCGACGAGCCGCGATTGATTCTCAACAAGGGGAAGCGGGCGAAAAAGCACGGCGTTAACGATGGAGAAGATCGCCGTGTTCGCGCCGATGCCTAACGCAAGCGAGATCACCGCTACAATGGTGAAAGCCGGGTTCTTAAAAAGCATCTTCACGCCGTATCGCAAATCCTGAATCAATGTGCTCATCGCTTACCTCGTCGCATTAAATTTTTAATCGCAAATCTACTCATAACGAAGCGCGACCAGAGGATCGACTTTCGTCGCTCTGCGCGCCGGAATGTAACAAGCCAAGAAAGCGACGGCGGTTAGCAGCAGGGCGATACCGGCAAATGTTATGGGATCGGTTGCGCTCACGCCGTAAAGCAAGCTCTTCATCAAGCCTGTTAAAGCCAACGCGCCCGCCAACCCAATCGCAACGCCGATTAGGACAAGGATCATGCCCTGCCCGATCACAAGCCGCGCCACGTCACGCCCTTGCGCGCCCAGAGCCATGCGGATTCCGATCTCGTGCGTGCGCTGTGCCACCGAATAACTCATCACGCCGAAGATACCGATTGCCGCTAAGGTGAGTGCGACGAAAGCGAAACTGCCGAGCAGCAGCATGTTGAAACGTCGTTCAGCAATTGACTCGCCGATTAATTGATTCATCGCCTTCGTTTCATAAAGCGGTTGATCCTTATCAATATCCAACACTGCGTTGCGCATCGCGGGGACGAGCGTCGTCGGCTCGGCAAACGCGGTGCGCGCCACAAGTGACATTTCGCTCATCGGGAATTGAAGATAGGACATGTAGTATTCCGGTTCTGCTCCGGCGTCCAATCCGCGAAATCTCACGTCTCCGACAACGCCCACGATCTCGCCTGTGGTTTCGCCGGAGAGCGTCGAAAATTTCAAGTGCTTACCGAGAGGATCAGTGCTCGCAAAGAAGCGGCGCGCAAGCGTTTCGTTAATCAACAGAACTTTCGGCGCGTCCTCATTGTCGCGCTCAGAGAACGCGCGCCCTTTGACGAGCGGGATGCCCATCGCGCGCAGGAGGTCGGGAGTGATCATGCGGAAATTTGCGTTCGGTTTCTCGCCTGCTCCGAGCGGCGCATTGCCTTCAATCTCAAAATCACCTTGCACAGCGTTCCCGCTCAACGGAAGCGGAAAGATCGCTCCCGCCGCTTCAACGCCCGGCAACGCACTGATGCGCCCGACAGCTCTTTGAAAGAATTCTGCCTGCTGCGATTCTTCCTCGTATTTCCCGCTTAAAGAGAGAGTCGCCGTGATCACATTGTTCGGATCAAAACCGGGATTGATCTCGCGCAGATGCCAGAAACTTTTAATCAATAGCCCCGCGCCGATCAAAAGCACGAGCGACAATGCGATCTCCGAGACGACGAGCAAACTTCGCACACGATTGCGCCGCAAACTCTCCGTGCCGCCTCGCCCACCCTCTTTGAGCGTCTCGTTGAGATCAACTCTCGAAGCTTGCAAAGCGGGAGCGAGACCGAACGCGACACCCGTCAAAACTGAGACGCCGAGGGTAAAGGCGATCACCCGCGCGTCGAGATTGACCTCGCCGAGGCGCGCGACATCAAACGGAATAGCGGCGACAAGCAGATCAATACCCCACAACGCGAGCAGCAATCCGAGCGCGCCGCCCGCCAACGAAAGCAACGCACTCTCCGTCAGCAGTTGCCGCACGACGCGCGCGCGTCTCGCTCCGAGCGCGGTGCGAATCGCAATTTCTCTGCTCCGCGTCGCTGCCCGCGCGAGCAACAGGTTAGCGACATTGGCACACGCGATCAGCAACACCAATCCGACCGCCCCTAAAAGTACAAGAAGCGCTGGCCGCACATTTCCAACAAGGCTTTCATGCAGCGAGACGAGCGAGACCGTGCGCCCGGCATTCTCCTCCGGGTATTCTTGTTCGAGCCGCGCCGTGATGGTGTTCATCTCCGCCTGCGCTTGCGTTAAACTCACGTTCGGTTTCAAACGCCCCACAATCTGCAGGTAGTTTGTGTCGCGCTCCGCGTTTAATTCGTCCGTCGGATCGAGCGGCAACCAAAAATCCACATTACTGAAATCAACGGGAAACTTAAAATCCGCAGGCATCACGCCGATCACGGTCGCGCTCTTATTCGCATCGAGCGTGAGTTGTTTACCCGTGATGTTTGGATCGGAGCTGAATCGTCGCCGCCACAAATCATTGCTGATCACGACCACGATGGGCGCTCCCTCCGCCGATGCCGCTAACTCTTCGGGCGCAAACGTGCGACCCAAGGCGGGCTGCGCACCGGAGACCGCAAACAAGTCGCCTGTAAACCCGATGCCGCCCAATTGCTCCGGCGCGCTTCCTTCACTCGTGAGCGTCGCAGCCGCGCCGGTATAGGCGGTCATGCTTTCAAAGACGTGATTCTGCTTTTGCCAATCCGTGAAATTAAGGAACGACGAAGACCTTCGCTCCAAATTCTTCTTCACGTTCGTCCCCCACACTCTCACAAGCCGTTCGGAGTGCTCAAACGGCAACGGACGCAGCAACACCGCGTTGACGACCGAGAAGATCGCCGCGTTCGCTCCAATCCCAAGTGCCAACGCCAGCACCGCAATGAAGGTGAAGCCCGGATTCTTAGCGAGCATCCGAACGCCGTAACGCAAATCCTGCCACAACGTGTTCATCAGTTTTTTCCTCGCGCACGCTTTCTTACCCGATTCCATAAGGAATCATCGTGCCACCCGATGCCGATGTGCTTTGTGCACCCGGCTCCTTAAATTTAGTGGAATATAGGAAGATTAAACGCAAGCCTCGCTGTTCGCTTCTGGGATCGCGCGATCCCAAAACTGAAACTTTGCGCGAATGATTCTTAAACGAGCAAGAACCGTAAAGCGAAGTTTGGATTGAAATCGAAAGCGCATCTCAAAGCGGAATAAACCTCGCACACAACACTGACTTGTACGCGAGGTTTATTCTTAAACTTCCGGCGCTTAACAGGAATTCTGTGCGCTGCAACCGAAATCAGTACTACTGCGCGGACAAGGCGCGCTTACGTTCGTAGTCTGACCTGATCGTATTGATCGCTTCGAGCAAAGCTGAACGCACGCTGCCATTGGTCGAGCGAGTTTCGGCGACGCTCATCAAAACATTTGCCTTCTCGTAATCAGACGAAATCGCGGAAGCAGATTGAATTGCGAGCAACAATAGATCTTCGTCGGAACGATGTCGCGCAACGACTTCGCTCAACACGCGCTTGCGCTCGTAGTCCGATCTGATCGTGTTAACGGCACGAAGAAAAGCTGCGCGCGCTTCGCTGCTGATCGCGTCGAAACCCGCGATCTTGATCAGAACGTTCGCCTTCTCATAATCGGATGAGATGGCCGAAGCAGCTTGAATCACGAATGACAGCAACTCGTTTTCAGTGCGATGCCGGTTTAGCACTTCACCCAGCACGCGCCCGCGTTCGTAATCGGATTTAATCTTCCCGACGACTTCAAAGAAGGAAGCGCGCACCCCCGAATTGCTTAGCTCACGCCGCGCCGCTTGATTGAGCAGTTCCGCCTTCTCATAATCGGATTTGAGTTGGCGACTTGCCTGCTCAAGCGTGCGACGCATAATGCCGGAATCAACCTGATCGCTTTTGAGAACAGTCGTGAGATAGATTCGCCGGGCATAATCAGATGTTAGATTCTCCGCCTCGTCGAGCACGGCTGACGCACCGCGTCGGCGGAGAATCTTCTGCGCCCGCGCCTCGGCATCAAACCCATCGCGCAACGCATCGGCGAGCGCCCTCACCATCCACGCCCGCGCTTCCGCGTCGTAAGGCTGCATCGCGCCGCCGACCGTGTAGCGCCGCTCCAACTCGCCGTTTGCGCTGCGCCTGATTTCAAGTTGGCGCGTAATCCCATCCAGTGTTTCCTTGATCTGGAAGAGTCCGTTCACCGAAACATTTATTACGTCCGTATAATCATCGTTGAATTCAACCTCGTCGCGGATAGTAACGCTTTTTTCGTGTCCATCAACAGAGTGAGTCCAACGTGAATTTCGCCCGCGCGCTGAATTCTCGCGCTGCTCCGTCGTTCTCTCTTCACGACGGATTTGACGTTCCTGTTCTTGCAACGTCGGCAGCAGCGAACCGGAACAAATTAGACTAACCATCAACATAGCTTTAATCATCGCCATACACCTCGTTTCTCAAATTCGTAACTGACTTTCACCCCGCATTACTCATATCTAAGTGCGATCATCGGATCGACTCTCATCGCACGCCGCGCCGGAATGTAACAAGCCAACAACGCTGCCGACGTCAACAACAATGAGATACCGCCGAACGTCAACGGATCGGTGGCAGACACACCGTAGAGCAAGCTCGTCATCACACGCGACAAAGCTAATGCTCCTATCAGACCTAGCCCGACGCCAATCGAAGCGAGCAGCATCCCTTGCCCGATGATCATCTTGACGACATCAGACTTTTGCGCGCCGAGCGCGATGCGAATTCCGATCTCGTGCGTGCGCTGCGCGACCGAGTAAGCCATCACGCCATAGATGCCGACGACCGCCAGCAGAAGCGCGACGAGTGCGAACGCGCCGAGTAGCGTGGCGTTGAATTTCCGCGGGGCGATTGATTGCGCCACACGTTCCTCCATTGTTTTCATCTCCCAGATGAGTTGATCTTTATCAGCTTCCTTGATCGCGTTTCGCACCGCCGGAGCTAACGCGGACGGTTCGGACGCGCTTGAGCGCACGACCAATTCCATTTGCCGGTCAGGGATTTGCAGAAAAGGCACGTAGTATTCCTCTGACTCTTCAGCATCCAGACTGCTATGGTGAGTGTTCCCGACAACGCCGACGATCTCGCGCGGCGGTTCTGGATTGCCTTCGTCGTCGTCAAGCAACATACGCTTGCCAAGTGGGTCTTCGCCCTTAAAGTATTTGCGCGCGAAAGCTTCGTTGATCATGATCACGGGAGGAGAACCGCTCGCGTCGCGTTCGGTAAAATCGCGCCCGCGTCGCAAGGGGATGTTCATTGCGCGAAAGTAATCCGGGGTGATGCGGGCGTCTCTCGCCGCCGTCCTCGCGCCGGGAGCGGCTGGTGGACGACCTTCGATATTGAAGGTATTAAAAGTGTCTCGATTGCCGAGCGGCAACAGATTCGTCGCGCCCGCCGTTTCCACTCCGGGCAAAGCTTTTACACGCTGTAAGATAGTTTGGAAGTAAGCCGTCTGCTTCTCCGGTTCCGCGTACTTCGATCTTGAAACAGGGAGCGTCACCGAAAGCGCGTGTGCGGCGTCGTAACCCGGATCGGTATCAAGCAAGCGCATGAAACTTTTCAGCAGCAGCCCCGCGCCGATGAGCAACATGAGCGACAAAGCGATCTCGGTGATGATGAGCAGGCTGCGCACGCGATTGCGTCTCGCGCCTTCGGTCGAACCGCGCCCGCCCTCCTTCAGCGTCTCGTTGAGTTCAAGTTTTGAGGCTTGCAGCGCGGGTGCGACGCCGAAAATGATTCCCGTCAAGACGGAGACGCCGAATGTAAAGACAAGCACGCGCCCATCGAGTCCGATCTCCGCCAAACGCGGAAGATTGGCAGGACTCGCTGCCACGAGCAAATCAACGCCCCACAAAGCGAGCAGCAAACCTAAAACGCCGCCAACAAAAGCAAGCAACAAGCTTTCCGTCAACAACTGCCGCACGACGCGCGTGCGACTCGCGCCGAGCGCCGTCCTGATCGCGATCTCTTTGCCGCGTGCCGACGAACGCGCTAAAAGTAGATTGGCAACGTTGGCGCACGCGATCAAAAGCACAAACCCAACTGCACCCAAGAGCACAAGAAGCGCCGGGCGCACGTCTCCGACGACTGCCTCATGCAGCGAGGAGACGCGAATGCCCCAGCCGGTATTTACCTCCGGGTACTGTTGCTGCAACTGCGCGGCGAGGGTTTTCAATTCCGCTTGTGCTTGTTCGAGCGTCGCAGCGGGTTTAAGCGCGGCGACCACGGTCACAAATCGTGCATCTCGATTCTCCATCGAAGCTGCGTAGGTTCGCGCTATCTCGGTTGCAAACGGCATCCAGAAGTCAGACTTCTCGGCTTGAACGGGAAACTTAAAATCAGGCGGCATCACGCCGATGAGCGTCACGCTGCGCGCGCCGAGCTGAATCTCTTGCCCGACGACTTTCGGATCAGCGCCGAAGCGTCGTTGCCACAATCCGTGACTAATAACGATCACGGGAGTCGCGCCGGGGCGATCTTCTTCCGGCGTAAACGTGCGCCCGACAAGAGCGTTTGCGCCGAGCATTGGGAAAATTTCGGCGGAAACGTCAGCACCGTAAACGCGCTCTGGCTCATCGCCGCCGCTCGTCAGAGCAGTTCCAACCTGAGCGTAAGCGGCGAGGTACTGCAAGGTTTGCGATTGTTTTTTATAGTCAACGAAATCCGGGTAAGAGATCGGCGCATCAGACGGCGCGTTCACCGCCGTGGTACTCCTGTTCTCACTGTAAAGCATTACCAACCGTTCCGCATTTTTATAAGGCAACGGGCGCAAGAGCACCGCGTTAACGACTGAGAAGATCGCCGTGTTCGCCCCGATGCCTAATGCTAAAGCGAGCACCGCCACAAGCGTAAAGCCCGGATTCTTTAAGAGCATCCGTGCGCCGTAACGAACGTCTTGCCAAATTATTCTCATCGTCTTTTACCTCCGCGCTCCCGAAGCGTCATTGTTATTGTTGGTGCCGAAGCCATTAACAGCTAGGTTAATTTCCTTCGCTTCACTTTCATGACGATGAACGTCAGATCGTCATGCTGCTCCGTCCCCTTGCTCCATGCGCGCACCTCTTCCTCTATTCGGCGGCGCACATCATCCGCCGATTGAAGCGCGCCGGAAATTAAAATCTCCCGCAGACGCGCTTCGCCAAACTCTTCGCCTTCCGCGTTGAGCGATTCGGTGACGCCGTCCGTGTAGGCGATGAGCAAGTCGCCTTCGTGCAACTGAATCGTTTCCTGTTCGTAAAAACAATCGCTGAAAACGCCGAGCACCGTTCCGCCTGTTTCCAACTTGGAGATCAACTTCGTGGGCTGGCGCTCAACGCCCTGCGCAAACGACCCCAGCGAAACCTCGCCGAGTTTATTCGTCACAAACGATTGCGGCATGTCGGGCGACGAAGCGCGATTAGCGTTTAAGCTTTGTAGATTTCCTAACTCAAACTCATGGTCGCGCTGCTGACGGTGCAACAGCAGCGGCGCGTTGTGTCCGGCATTCGTGTAAGTCAAAATTCGTTTCGCGTCGTCAAACTGTGCGTAGAAAAACGTGGCATAACTTGCTTCATTCGTTGACCTGTAGATCAAACGATTCATCGTCGAAACTAAATCCGCGAGCGAGTTGTCTCCCGTTTGCGATGCCGTCGCCTGACTGCGCAGAGAAGCTTGAACGATTGACATCAAAAGCGCCGCTGAGATTCCCTTGCCCGCAACATCGGCAATGGCGATGCCTGTCTGCCCGTTCTCAAGCTGAAGAAAGTCGTAGTAGTCGCCACCAATTTCGCGCGCCGGGCGGCAGTAGCCCGCAAGTTCCAAGCCTTCAACTTCCGGCGCGCTCGCGGGGAACAATCGTTGCTGCACCTCGCTCGCCACCGCCAACTCCCTTCGTAAACGCTCCTCTTCAACCATGCGACCGACGAGTTTGGCGTTCTCGATGATAAAACCCATCTGGCCAGCAACCGTCATCAACATGCCCTTGTCATCCGGCGAAAAATCTCTGCCGCTTCGTCGCGCGCCAAGCGAAACGATGCCGACCAATCGATCTTTCATCATCACGCTTAACAACAATCGTGAATTGATGCGCTGCAACGTTTCCGCTTCGCGCCGACGCGCTTGCAGTTCCGCGCCGTTGCTTTCGCCTAACGCACGCTCCCATATTTCAAAATCCGTCCCATCGATCTTGAGCGGGATCGCCAAGCGCCTCAGTCGCCTGACGACGAAATCATTTCGCGCTAACACTAGCGTTTGCGCATTTGAATCTGCGACGGATGAGTGCTCGCTCTCTTCAGATGAAGTTGAACAGCTTGTGCAAATGTAGTCGCCCGTCTTGTCGTCCAAAACAAAGATCGAGATGTTATCTACGTGGAGGGCGTTTTCAATCTTTTCGGCGACGAGGCTAAAGAGTTGATCGAGCGTCGTGACGCCGCGCGCCGCGTAACCGAGATCGGAGATGATCTGTCGCTCATCGTAGCGTTCGGGAAAGAACCGCCGTTCGACAACATGCAGCAGGCGACGACGAGCAAAGATGTGGAGCAAACAGAAGAGAACGACAAGTGCGGCGGCCGCCCAAAAATCGGCGCGACTGCCTAACCCGTCAAGCGTGGCGGCGCGACTGCCGGTTAGCAAAAAGATCAATGCCAGACAGAACGCGGCGACTTCCGCGCACGCCAAATAAAGTGCAGGCGAGGCTTCGCGCCGAACCGCTTCTCCCAGCTTCCGCGCCCGTGCTTTAACAACTCGCCGCAGCCTCTTCATCAATCCTCAATTCATTCGTAGCGCAAAGCGATCATCGGATCGATGCGCGATGCGCGTCTGGCCGGAATGTAGCTGGCGAGAAACGCCACGATTGTGATCAACACCGACACCGCAAGGTAGGTGACAAGATCAATCGCGCTCACGCCGTAAAGAAGGCTTGCGAGAAAGCGCGTCAGGATGAGCGCTGCGAGCAATCCCACACCGACGCCGACCAAGCACAACACTAAGCCTTGCCCGACAACGAGCCGCAACACATCACGCCCCTGCGCTCCTAAAGCCATCCGAATGCCGATCTCATGCGTGCGCTGCGTTACCGAATAACTCATCACGCCATAGATGCCGACCGAAGCGAGCACGAGCGCGACAACGGCGAATAGTCCCAGTAGCAGCATCGAGAATCGCTGCGACGCGATTGATTCAGCGATATTCGCGTCCATCGTGTTGATGTTATAAACGGGTTGGTTCGGATCGAGCGCGCTCACCTCGCGCCGCAGGGTCGCCGTTAAACTCGCCGGTTCAACCTTTGTCCTGACGGCGAAGGAGACGCTGCCGATGACGAGCGAAATGAATTTCTCCGGCACTTGACTGAAGGCGAAATACATCTGCGGCGCGACGGGTTCGGGCACACCCACACCATAATTATTGACGTGTTCGACAATGCCGACGATCTCCATCTGCGGCACGCCTGCTTCCTCATTGCCGCCAATGTGCTGCCCTATCGGGTCTTCACCAGCAAACTGTTTTTTAGCGAAAGCCTCATCAACAACGGCGACCATTTGTGAATTCCTCATATCACGCGCGTCAAAAAATCTGCCGCGCAAGATGCGAATATTCATCGTCCGCAGGTAATCCGCGCTCGTAATAAACAGCACGGCTTGAGGCACTTTGTCAGGATCAGGCTTCGGGCGCCCGACGATCTGAAAGGACGTTTCGCTCGCGCCGAGCATCGGCAATCCGTTCGAGTATGCGGCCGCTTCAACGCCCGGCAAGCTCTTTATGCGTTCTTCCAATTGCTCGAAGAACAGAGCCGCGCGCGCCGCCTCTTCCGGTTTCGCCGCCGAGCGCGAAATCTGCATCGTCAAAAGCTGCTGCGGCTCAAAGCCAAGCTCTGCTCCACGCAAACGCAAGAAACTTTTCATCAACAGCCCCGCGCCGATAAGAAGCAACAACGACAAAGCGATCTCACTAACGACGAGCACGTTGCGCGCGCGTTGACGACTTGCGCCGCCAGTGCCGCTTCTGCCGCCTTCTTTAAGAGCCGAGTTGACATCTGTTTTTGAAGCTTGCAGCGCAGGCACAAGCCCGAAGACGATTCCTGTCAAGATCGAAACTAAAAGGGTAAAGAGCAGCACGCGGCCATCAATATTCAACACGACGGTCGAAGGAAGATTATCAACCGCCCACGCGCGTAAGAGATCAACGCCCCACATCGCGAGCAGCAACCCCGTAGCGCCGCCCGCCAACGAAAGCAGCACGCTCTCCGTCAGCAGTTGACGAATCACGCGCGCACGATTCGCGCCGAGCGCGGTTCTCACGGCGATCTCACGCCCGCGCGCCGCCGCCCGCGCGAGCAGCAGATTAGCGACGTTGGCGCACGCAATGAGAAGCACAAAGCAGACCGCGCCTAACAGCACAAGAAGCGCCGGGCGAATGTCATTAACGAAGAAGTCGCGCAGCGAAGTGACGCGAACCGTATTGCCGCTATTTGATTCCGGGTACTGCTCGGCGAGGCGGCGCGCGATTGCCTCCATCTCTTCGCGCGCCCGCTCAATTGTCACGCCTTGCTTCAATCGTCCGAGCACATAGATGCCCGGATGATTTCCGCGATTCATCATCATCTCGTCGGTCTGCGCGCCGATGGGCGCGAAGACATCGGTCGGCGAGCCGTAACGAAAAGTTGCGGGCATCACGCCAACGATTGTGTAAGGCTCGTTATTAAGCGTCACACTGCTGCCGACTATTTTCGCATCGCCGCCGAAGCGCCGTTGCCACAAGCTGTAACTGATATTGCACACGCGGTTCGCGCCCGGCTTGTTCTCCTCCTCTGTGAATGTGCGGCCGAGCGCAGGCGCAACGCCGAGCGTCGGGAAAAACGCGGGCGACACGTTTCTGCCTTGCAAGCGTTCGGCTTCGCCGCCGCCCGCGCCCGACAAGTTGAAGCTTTGCAGTTGCATCGCCACGAGCGATTCAAAGCTTGTGCTCTGCTCTTTCCAATCGAGGAAGTCCGGGTAGGAGACGGACAGCAGCGGCATTCGTTCACTATCTTCCGAAAGGCGCACGAGTCGCTCCGGGTCATGGTAAGGCAACGGACGCAAAAGCACCGCGTTGACGACCGAAAAGATCGCCGTATTCGCGCCGATGCCTAACGCTAAAGCGAGCACCGCGATGAATGTCACGCCGCGATTCTTCAACATCATCCGAATGCTGTAACGAACGTCCTGCCAGAAGCCGCTCATGTCCTTTATCTTCCTTTCATCTGCATCAAAAAAACCTATTCGTATCTGAGCGCCACCATCGGATCGACGCGCATCGCGCGTCTGGCCGGAATGTAGCAAGCGAGCAGGGCAACAACGGCGAGTAGCAACGCGACGCTCGCAAAAGTCACAGGATCGGTTGCGCTTACGCCGTAGAGCAAACTCGCCATCACACGCATGAGTGCGAATGAGGCGACGAGTCCGATGACGATACCGACGGCGACGAGCATCATGCCTTGACCGACAACAAGTTTGAGCACGTCCGTTCTTTGCGCGCCTAAAGCCATGCGCAAACCGATCTCGTGTGTGCGTTGCGTGACGGCGTAACTCAAGACGCCGTAGATGCCGATGGCGGCGAGCAGCAAAGCGACTCCGGCGAAGAACGTCAAGAGCGTCATCGAGAGTCGTTGCGTGGCGAGCGACTGAGCGAGCGTCTGCTCCATGGTGTTGATGTTATAAACAGGCTGGTTACGATCTATCGCCTCCACTTCGCGCCGCACGGCAGCAGATAAAGTTAAAGGGTCAACTGCGGTACGAATAATCAGATTCATACGACCGCCAATCGAGGGCAACACCGAATCAGGAGCTTGATTAAAAGGTAAGTAGAGTTGCGGCTGGATGCGCTCAGTGGCATCTAAGCCGAAGTGTTTGACATGTGCGACGACGCCGACGATCTCCGTGCTCGGATTATTGTCGTTGCCCGCGAGGCGTTGTCCAATCGGGTCTTCATTCGGGAATTGCTGTCGCGCAAACGCTTCGTCAATTACAGCGACGCGCGGGCTGCGCTGCGTGTCTTGCGCGTTGAAGAATCTTCCTTTGATCAGTCGGATGCCCATCGCTTGCAAATAATCGGGACTCGTGATGTAGAACATCGTCTGCGGTTGCTTGCCGGGATCGGGCTTTGGTCTGCCTTCGATTGCAAACGAGGTATCGGCGGTGCCGAGGAGCGGCAGGCCGCTTGAGTGAGCGACAGCTTCTACGCCCGGCAACGCTGCAAGCCTCTGGTTTAATTCCGTGAAGAAGTCAGAGACTTTGCGCCCTTCGTCTTTTCCTGCCATGCGCGCTATTTGCACCGTCAAAAGTTTGTCAGGATTGAAGCCCGGATCGGTATCGAGGATGCGCAGGAAACTTTTAACAAGTAATCCCGCGCCGACGAGCAGCACAAGCGAGAGCGCTACCTCAGTGATGATAAGCAGATTGCGCGCAAGTCCACGACGGGGCCCCGCGCTTGCGCCGCGTCCGCTCTCTTTAAGCGTTTCGTTCAAATCGGTTTTCGAGGCTCCGAGCGCAGGCGCTAATCCGAAGATGATGCCCGTTAAAATCGAGATCAAGAAGGTGAAGAGAAGGACGCTCCCATCCAATTTGATCACGGCTACGGTCGGAAGGCTATCAATGCTCGCCGTCCGTAATAAATCAATTCCCCAGAGCGCTAAAAGCAGTCCGATTATTCCGCCGAGACCCGCGAGTAGAACGCTTTCAGTTAAAAGTTGTCGCACGATTCGCATCCGACCCGCGCCAAGCGCCGCTCTGATCGCGATCTCACGCCCGCGCGCCGCCGCACGAGCCAAAAGCAAATTGGCGACGTTGGCACACGCGATGGCGAGCACAAATCCGACTGCGCCGAGCAGAATAAGCAGCGACGTGCGAACGTCTTCGACGAACACTTCCCGCAAAGGCTTCAGCGTCGCGCTGTTGCCCGCCTGCCCGTATTGCTGCGAGATGCGCTGCGCCATACTGATCAGTTCGCTTCGCGCCTGTTCAACTGTCACGCCCGGCTTAAGGCGCGCGATGGCGTAAATGCCCGGATGACTTCCGCGCTCCATCATCTCGTCTGCGCGCAAGCCGATGGGCACAAAAATATCGGTCGGTGTGCCGAAGCGATAGCTGGCGGGCAACACGCCGATGACCGTGTAACTATCGCCGCTCAGCGTTAGTTGTTTGCCGACGAGCGACGGATCACCACCGAAACGTCGCTTCCACAAACCGTCGCTTACAATGCAGACGCGATTCGCCCCCGGACGATCTTCTTCCGCCATGAAGCTCCGCCCCAGAGCTTGTTTGACGCCAAGCACGTCAAAGAACTGTGCCGACACCGCTCTTCCCGGCAA
>JACDAW010000327.1 GCA_013695245.1 Pyrinomonadaceae bacterium
GAGCAAGACGAGCAGCGCGTGACATCTTTTTACAGTCGGGCGGTGGAAAGAATCAGAACTTTGCCGGGTGTGAAGTCGGTCGGCGCGGTGAGCATGTTGCCGCTCGACGGCGGCAGTTCGAGCACAAGCTTCGTCGTCGAAAACCATCCCGTTCCGCAGGGCGAGGAGGAATCGGCCGGTCACACGGTGATCACTCCTAATTTCTTGAGCGCGATTGGCATTCCACTCTTGCGCGGGCGCGACTTCACGGAAACTGATGACGAGAATGCGTCGCCGGTGGTGATCGTTAATAATTGGATGGCGTGTCGCTACTTCCCGAATGATGACGCGGTTGGCAAACGGATCAGATTAGGCGGCCCCGAAAGCCGTTGGCGCACGATCATTGGCGTCGTCGGTGACATCAAGCGTCTAAGTTTGCGCGACAAGGAAGAAGCGCAACTCTATTTCGCGCACAAACAAGATTCGTGGCGTTCGATGACCGTCGTGGTGCGCACGAACCTCGCCGATCCGGGAAGCTTGAGCGGCACGATGAGGGGGGAGATTTGGGCGATTGATAAAGATCAACCGATCTACAACGTGCGCACGATGGAGCACGTTTTAGCGGTTTCAGAAACCGTGTGGGTGGCGCGCGTGTTCGGGATGCTGTTCGCGGTGCTGGCGGGCGTGGCGCTCGCGCTCGCGGTCGGCGGACTCTACGGCGTGATCGCTTATTCAGTGAGCCAGCGCACGCACGAGATTGGCATCCGCATGGCTTTAGGCGCGCAAGGGCGTGATGTGCTGCGCATGGTGCTGGGGCAGGGGATGATCTTGGTAGCGGCGGGTCTTGCCGTCGGACTCGTCGGTGCTTTTATTGTCACGCGCATCCTCGCAAGTTCGCTCTACGGCGTGACGGCGACCGATCCCGTTTCCTTCGCAAGCATCGCGTTGCTGCTGGCAATCGTCGCATTGGTGGCAAGTTACATTCCCGCGCGCCGCGCGACGCGAGTCGATCCGATGGTGGCGCTCAGGTACGAGTAAGGAACAGACGGAACCCAATTTATGAGGGCATGATGATTAAAACGCATAACGTTGAAAAGTTTTTCGAATCAGGCGCGGGCAAAACCTACGTGTTGCGGCGCGTTGACATGGACGTGCGCGACGGCGAGTTCGTCTCGATCATGGGGCCTTCGGGTTCGGGGAAATCAACGCTGCTGAGCGTGCTCGGAATGCTCGACAGTAGTTGGACAGGTGAGTATTACCTTGACGAAAACGCCGTGCATAAGTTGAAGCCGAAGGATCGCGTTGCGCTTCACAAAAAGTACATCGGCTTCGTCTTTCAAAGCTATCATTTGCTCGACAATCTCACCGTGCAGGAAAATCTTGACATTCCGCTTTCCTACCGCGACATCAAGCCGAAGGAGCGCGCGCCAATTGTGGCCGACGTGCTTGACCGTTTTCAGATCGTCGGCAAGAAGGATTTGTATCCGAGTCAACTCTCCGGTGGACAGCAGCAACTCGTCGCTATCGCCCGCGCCGTGATCGCCAACCCGAAGCTGCTCCTTGCAGACGAGCCGACGGGCAATCTACATTCAAATCAAGGTAGAGAGATCATGGAACTCTTCAAGCGTCTTAACGACGAAGGCACGACGATCATTCAAGTGACACACTCGGAGCAGAACGCCGCTTACGGCCACCGCGTCATCAAACTTGAGGATGGTTGGATCGCTAATGAAGAGAAATGATCGTTCCGTCAAAGTCACAAATTGATCGCGCGTTGAAACAAATGCCGGATGCGCCGCGCTGGGTCGAAACGCGCTCGATGTTGCTTGGCGGTTGGGGCAAGATTTACGGCGAGGAAAGTTGGAGCGAAGATTTTAATTTCGTCGTCGGCAGCCCGGAGCTGAAATTCGCTTCGGTCGTCGGCTTTCCGGCGCGTGAAGTGTTGCGGCGCGCCATCAGCGATTTAGAAGCCGTTGATGGATTGATCGCGCAGATTGAAAACACGGAGCATGTGCAGTCAGTTTTGTCCGAATGGAAAACTGAAACGGCTCTTTTGCATTTGCTGCCGGACGCTTCTCCTTCGCCGCTTGCGCCTGAGAGAGACGTTCGCTTGATCACGACCGAAGAACTGAATCGCTTCACGCAACTGCCCGCCAAATTGCGCGACGATCATGTTAAGGCGGCAAGACTTTTTCCGGTCGCCGCCGTTTATGTAGATGACCTTCCCGTTTCCTTCTGCTACGCGGTTGAAACCGAAAGCTTGTGGGACATTTCGATTGAAACTCTGGAAGAACATCGGAATCAGGGACACGCGCAAGCCAGCATCGCATTCATGATCCGTTTTATGCGCGAGCGCGGCAAGCAACCCGTGTGGGGCGCGGTGGAGTCAAACGCTGCCTCACTGAAACTCGCCGCCAAACTCGGATTCGAGATCGTGGAAAGCGTAAACGTCTTTCAGCCCGCCTAAAAAAGCATCAGCATAAACGTGAAATAGCGCAGCATTCTTTTAATTTTTCTTGACATTGAATCAAGGTGTCGTAAAGTTCTCTGCAACGAGAAACAAGGACAAGTCTCTATCGCCGGATCGTCAGCAGCATCCGGCAGGACGAAGTTTTAATCCATCAATTCCGATCAAAGACCGACGCTCAACTACGAGCGGAGAAACGAGGTTCTTCTGATGACGACTTCTCGACGATCCTTTTTACGCACGTCAGGATTCGCGCTCGGCGCGCTCTCCTGCGCCAACGCCTTCCCTGCGTGGATGCTTGAAGCGGAAGCGGCGATAGACGCGGCTGCCTCAAACGTCAACAAACCCGAACTCGCTCAAGTTGCGCTTTCAACCGCGCGCAAACTCGGCGCGACCTACGCTGACATACGCATTAATCGCTATCGCAACGAGGGAATTTCGACGCGCGAACGGCAAGTGCAATCGGTCGGGCGAAGCGGCAGTTTCGGTTTCGGCGTGCGCGTGCTCGCAGGCGGCGCGTGGGGCTACGCGGCAAGCCGCAGCGTGACGCCGGAAGAGGTGCGACGCATCACTTCCGATGCGATTGATACGGCGCGCGCCAACTCACGCTACCAGCGTCGCAAAGTTACGCTCGTGCCCGTGCCGAAAGTCGCCGCAAATTGGCGCAGCAGCTTCGAGCGCGATCCATTCGATGTCGGGTTGGAAGAGAAGATCAAGTTTTTGCTTGCGCTCAACGAAGCAGCGTTGAAAACGAAAGGCGTGAGCTTTGTCAACTCGTCCGTGCAGTTCGTTAACGAGCAGAAGTTTTATGCTTCGACGGACGGCTCGCAAGTTGAGCAGTACATCATCCGCAGTTACCCGAACTTTAACGTGACGGCTGTGGATCAAACGCGCGGCGATTTTCAAACGCGCGCCGCGTTCGGCGGGCCGCAGCAGTTGGGTTACGAATACTTACAAAATTATCCGTGGCTTCAGGAAGCAGAGCAGGCGGGGCGCGACGCGGTTGAAAAACTTTCGGCTCGTCCGGTCGAAGCGGGCAAATACGATCTCGTGCTCGATCCTTCGCATCTCTGGTTGACGATCCATGAATCGGTCGGACATCCGACGGAGTTGGATCGCGCGCTCGGCTGGGAAGCCAACTACGCGGGCACGAGTTTCTTGACGCCGGACAAGACGGGCAAGTTTCAGTTCGGATCGAAGATCGTCAACTTCATCGGCGACCGCACGCAAAAAGGTGGACTCGCTACGGTCGCTTACGACGACGACGGCGTGAAAGCCCAACGCTGGCACATCGTGCGTGACGGCATGTTTGTTGATTGGCAGACGACGCGCGACCTCGCGGCGCTCACGGGAAGAAAAGAATCGAACGGCTGCGCGCACGCCGATAGTTGGGGCAGCGTCGTCTTCCCGCGTATGCCAAACGTGTCGCTCGAACCGGCGAAGGGAAACGCGACGCTCGATGACATGATCGCCGACGTAAAGAACGGAATTTTGATTCACGGCAACGGCAGCTATTCGATTGATCAGCAGCGATACAACTTCCAGTTCGGCGGGCAAACCTTCCGCGAAATTAAGAATGGCAAAGTCGGCTCTATGCTGCGCGACGTAGCGTATCAAGCGCGCACGCCGGATTTCTGGGGCGCGTGTGATGCGCTCGGCGGCGGGGCGACGTATCGCTTGGGTGGAAGCTTCAACGACGGTAAAGGCGAGCCGACGCAATCAAACGCCGTCAGTCACGGCTGTCCGCCAGCGCGTTTTCGCGCCATCAATGTTTTAAATACGGCCGCGTCCCGCTCTTAAATTGCGCGCTTTTGAAACGTGAGGAGAATTCAAAAAATGTTGCTTACTGAACAAGAAGCCAAAGCGATCACCGAGCGTGTGATGAGTTATGTCAAAGCCGACGATGCGATTGTGAATGTCTCAAGCGAAAATTACGCGCACCAGCGTTTCGCCGCCAATGCTTTTACGACAGGCGGCAAGCGCGAAGCGGCAAGTGTCGGCGTCACCGTGTGGGTTGATAAAAAGCGCGGCGCATCTTCGACGACCGAGATGGACGAATCAGCATTGCGCGCAACGGTCGAGCAAGCCGAACAACTCGCGCGCCTCTCGCCCGTTGATCGTGAATACCTGCCGACGCTTCCGCAGCAAACCTACAAACCGACGACCGGATTCTCGGAAGCGACCGCCAATGTTACGACGGCGGAGCGGGCGCGCGTCGTTGATGATGTGCTGAAGGCTTGCGAGCGGGCTGGCGTTTCCGGCGCGGGACTTTATCAAACGCAGGCGGCAGCAGGCGCGAGCCGCACGAAGAACGGCAACTTCTATTTCGAGCGCGCGAGCCTCGTCAGCCTCGGACTCACGGCGCGCACGCTCGCAGGCGACGGCTCCGGCTACTTCCTGCGCAATCACTATGACGTGCGGCGGCTTGACGCAACGCGCATCGCGCGGGAAGCGATCCAAAAAGCTTTGAACTCACGCAACCCGCGCACGATTGAGCCGGGCGTCTATCCCGTGATCTTAGAACCGCAGGCGGTGGCCGACTTGCTTTCGTTCTTCGCCTTCAGGTTCGACGCCCGCAGCGCAGAAGAGGGTCGCAGCCCGTTCTCCGCGCTGGGCGGGAAAACAAAAATGGGCGAAAAGATTTTCGACGAGCGCCTCAACGTCTATAGCG
>JACDAW010000337.1 GCA_013695245.1 Pyrinomonadaceae bacterium
AGAGGCATCTTAACACCCGCCGCAAACGAGCGGCAAACGAGTAGAACTTTAGATTTGTGATTGTTGAGTTTCGATTTGAAATCTCAATCCGCGATTTGGAACAACATCAAATCAAAAATCGCAAATCGAAATTCAAAAAATCATCTTATGAAGATCGCGGTAGCAATGAGCGGCGGCGTAGATTCTTCGGCGGCCGCCGCGCTGTTGAAGGCTGAGGGGCACGAACTCGTCGGCTTTTCGATGCAGTTGTGGAATCAGCGGCGCGGGTTAAGCGTGGACGAACACGGCGATCCGCTGCCGAGCCGTTGTTGCTCGCTCGATGACATTTACGACGCGCGGCGTGTGGCGGAAGAGTTGGGCTTTCCGTTTTATGTGCTTAACCTCGAAAGCGAGTTTGAGCAGAGCGTGGTGAAGCCATTTGTGGAGAGCTATCTGGCGGGTGAAACGCCGATTCCGTGCGTGGCGTGCAACAGTCGTCTGAAGTTCGCTTCGCTTGACCGACTCGCGCAAAGCTTGGGCTGCGATAAGGTGGCGACCGGACACTACGCGCGTGTGGAATATGACGAAGTGGTGAATCGTTATCGCCTTTTGCGCGGGCGCGATTTGCAAAAAGATCAATCCTATTTTCTGTGGGAGTTAACGCAAGAGCAGCTTTCGCGCGCGCTGTTTCCGCTTGGGAATTTGTCGAAGCCGGAAGTGCGCGAGATCGCGCGGCAACACGATTTGAAATCCGTCGCCGAGAAAGCGGAATCGCAAGAGATTTGTTTCGTGCCGGATGGAGATTACGCAGGCTTCATTGATCGTTACCTCGATGCGGAAGGCGAAGAAGCAGGCAAGACGCCGCGCGCGGGCGAGATCGTAAACACACTGGGCGAGGAACTTGGGCAACACAACGGAATTCATCGCTACACCGTCGGGCAGCGTCGCGGACTTGGCGCAATCGGGCAGGGGCGCGCTCTCTATGTTGTGCAACTCGACCCGGCGCGCAATCGCGTTGTCGTCGGAGCTGAAGATGAGTTGTTACAATATGAATTTTCGGCTGCCGGAGTTAATTGGCTTGCTTTCGAGCCTCCTGCTGAAGCGTTGCGCGCCGACGTGCGAGTGCGTTACCGCCACACGGCCGCGCAAGCTGTGATTGAAATTATTGACGCACGGCGTGTGCACATTGTGTTTGACGAACCGCAGCGCGCGATCACGCCCGGACAGGCGACCGTTTTTTATCGCGGCGATGAAGTCTTGGGCGGTGGCTGGATCGTTAAATAGAAATTGGAACGGGGAAGCGGGAGATTGTGTGTCTCGCTTACCCGTTGATCGTGCGTTGTTTACCTCTCAGAAAACATTTCATTCCTCCAACACGTAAAAACAATCGGGTGTTGTCTCCTCGATATTTAAGAATAGTATCTTCGTAGTTCTCGTTGTAAACAATTATGCCAATGTCACGCACACGAAAAATCGTTCTCTTCCTTTCGGGCATCACGCTTGCCCTCATTGTCATCGGCGCTATTCTTCTTGCGTTGCTCTTTTCCGCTTTCGGCGACGACGCACCGACGGTGCGCGATAACAGCGTGCTCGTCTTGCGCGTGCACGGCGCGATGCCGGACTACGTGCCGGAAGATCAATTTATGGAGCGGTTCTTCGGTGCGGATGATTCGTCGTTGGCGAATCTATTAGTGCAGCTTAAGAAGGCGAAAGTTGATAAACGAATTGGCGGGATTTTGTTGGAAGTTGATTTCTCGGCGGCGGGCTGGGCGAAGGCGGACGAACTGCGCGATGCGATCACGGATTTCCGCGCGTCTGGCAAACCTATCTACGCCTACATCGAACTCGGCGCGGACAAGGAATACTATATCGCCACTGCCTGCGATAAAATCTTCGTTCCGCCCGTCGGCGATCTCTTCATTGACGGCTTGGCTTCCGAAGCGATGTTCTATCGCGGCTCGCTCGACAAGCTCGGCATCTATCCAGACTTCGCTCAGATCGGCAAATATAAAAATGCGCCCGATCAATACACGCGCCGCGAGATGAGCGACGCGCAACGCGAAGTCACAAACGCAATTCTCGACGATATATTCAATCGCATCGTTACCACAATCGCTTCATCTCGACACAAAACTCCCGATGAAGTGCGCGCGCTTATTGACACTGCGCCGCACCGCGCGCCTAAGGCTGTTGAAGCCGGACTCATTGACGGCGCGCTCTACCGCGAGCAGGTCGAAAGTGAATTGAAGAAGCGTCTTAATTACAAAGACGACGAGAAACTGCGCACCGTCGCCGCGTCAGATTATCGCCGCGTCAAACCTGAATCGTTAAAGCTCAACACGGGCGAACGCATCGCCGTCATTTACGCTTCGGGTGACATCAACTCCGGCAGTTCGGGCGGCGGAGGCCCGTTCGGCGATCAATCCATCGGCTCGGACACGCTTGTGAAAGCAGTCAACGACGCGCGCGACGATAAAACCGTCCGCGCTATCGTGCTTCGCGTTGATAGTCCGGGGGGCTCGGCTTATGCCTCCGATCTGATCTGGCACGCTGTTGAAGAAGCGAAAAAGAAAAAACCTGTCGTCGTCTCGATGAGCGACGTGGCGGCGTCAGGCGGTTACTACATCGCCGCCAACGCGAACCGCATCATCGCCGAGCCTTCGACAATAACGGGTTCAATCGGCATCTACGCGGGCAAGCCCGTCTTGAAAGGCTTCTACGATTGGATCGGAGTTTCTAGCGAATACACTCTGCGCGGCAAAAACGCCGGGATGTATCGGGAGACAGAGCCGTTTACGCCGGAAGAGCGCGCCAAGTTTGAAGGTATGATCGGCAATTTTTACTACAACGCTTTTCTGCCGCGCGTGGCGCAGGGTCGAGGTCGCACGACAGAGTACATTGACT
>JACDAW010000339.1 GCA_013695245.1 Pyrinomonadaceae bacterium
GCTCATGGAGCAGATCGTGCCGACAGTTGAGATCATCCGTCTCGTGGATCGCCTTGCCTCGGACGCGGCGGAAACCGAGCGGCAACGCATCGCCCGCGACATTCACGATAGCGTTATTCAACCTTACATCGGCATCCAACTCGGACTCGCCGCGATTCGCCAGAAACTTGATCTCGGCGGCTTTGATGTGATGAGCGACGTGAAGAATCTGATCGAGATCAGCGGCACCGAGATCAACGGACTGCGCAATTATATGAGCGGGCTGCGAAGCGTTCATTCGCGCGACGGTAGCCTTGTTCCGGCCGTTGAGCGCTTCGCCGCGAAATTCAGCGAAGCCGCAGGCATCCGCGTTCAAGTCGAAACTGCGTCTGACGGCATCCACGTCAACGACCGCCTCGCCGCCGAAGCCTTCCAGATGGTCGCGGAGGGTTTAAGCAACATCAGGCGTCACACGGAAGCAACGCGCGCCTCGATTAGCCTCGCGCATCTCGATGATCGTTTCCTGCTCAGCATCGCCAACGATGCCCCGAACAATGTCGCCTCCGCGCCTTTCGTGCCGCGCTCGATTACGGAACGAGCGCGCGCGCTCGGCGGCGGCGCTTCCGTCAAGTGTGAGGATGGCGAGACAATCGTTAGAGTTGAAATTCCCCTTTAACGCGCGACGCGATTAAACATGACTGCTCACTCTCCCTCATCACCGCTCAAAGTTTTGCTTATTGACGATCACGCCATCGTTCGCGCGGGGCTAGTGATGTTGCTGCAAAGCCAGAAGCACATCAATGTTGTCGGCGAAACCGGCGACGCGAACGAGGCGTTGAGGATCGCCGCGAATGCGCAACCGGACATCATTCTGCTTGATGTAGTTTTAGGCGATACGGACGGGCTTGATCTTCTTCCTCGCTTACGCAAAGCGGCAGACAAAGCGCGCATCCTTATTCTAACCGGCACGCAGAACCAAGAAGTTCACCAAAAAGCGGTGCGGCTCGGCGCGATGGGTTTAGTTAATAAGGAAACGGCGGCCGAAGTTTTGCTTAAGGCCATTGAGAAGATTAACGCCGGAGAAATTTGGTTTGACCGCATGGTGATGGGCGATGTGCTAAACGAGATGGCGCGCGGGAAAGAAGATAAGAGCATTAATCCTGAAATCGCTAAGATCACAAAGCTCACCGACCGCGAGCGCGAGATCATCATCTATATCGCCGAGGGCTTAAAGAACAAACAGATCGCCGAGCGCATGTTTATTAGCGAAACCACCGTGCGCCACCACCTCACTTCGGTCTTTAACAAGCTCGGCGTCGCGGATCGCCTCGAACTGATGATCTACGCTTTCCGCCACAAGCTCGTCGCCTCCTCGCGTTAAGCATTTAATCAATCGTCTGCTCACATTAAAGTGGAAACTAAATCATGCGTGCGACACTTCTGCTCTGTTTAATTGCCCTGTTCTGTATTTACAATTCTTCAACAGCGAGCGGCGAACGGCAAGCGTGCCTCTCTTACGAGCCGACCGTCGTAACCTTGGCGGGAAGGATCACCAAACACATTTTTCCGGGCCCGCCTAACTACGAGAGCGTGCGGCGCGGCGACGCTCCGGAAACAACTTGGGTGCTTCATCTCGCCCGTCCCGTTTGCATCGAGCGCGGGCAGGACGAGATCGATGAGCGGGAGGAGGGAGTTATGGATTTGCAGTTGGCCTTAGAGCCTGCGGAGTACACGCGCTATCGAAATTTACTTAATCAAGTTGTCGTTGTGCGCGGCAAACTTTTTCACTCACACACGGGGCATCACCACACAAAAGTTTTGCTCGACGTAAACGACATAAAGAGAAACAAAAGGTGACGGAAGGAATTCGCATCCTGTTCTCTTCGCGCGGACAAGGGCGATGCGCGCCGTCCAAAATTTCTCTTCGTCTATTCTCTATTAACGCCTTCGCCCTCCTATCACAAATCTATCTTTCCGATCCGCACGCTTAAATCTTCATGCACAGTGATCGTGTGATTGTCAGGCACATCAATCCAATCCTCTTTCTCTTCCGTCAACCGCTCGCTTGAAACGATCACCGCCCGTGCCGCTTCATCCGCCGCAACCCCGTGCATATCGCACACGCCGCCCGGCAAACATTCAAACTTATGCCCACGCGAGTAGTGAAGCGAAGCGCCTACAATTCCCTCGCCCGACGAATAGCGCGACACGACGGTTGATCGTCCATCCGTCACAGCGAAGTTATAATACGACGGCTCGGTGATCTCCGCTTCGCGCGTCCAACGGTTTAGTAGTTTTATTGTTTCCACCAGTGCGCGCCGCATATCGCCCGCCCCTGCGTCATTAAATGGCACATTAAGATTATTTAAGAACACAGCGAAGGCATGTTCCGAATCGGTCGTGCCGGAGATCATGTTGTAGAATTCATCCTTGAGATTGTCGCGCAAAATTCGCTTGATGCGATTAAAATTTGCGATTGAGCCATTGTGCATCCACATGAAGCGGTCATAATTAAAGGGGTGCACGTTTACTTCCGAGACGATCATGCCGGGCGAAGCGGCGCGCACGTGCGCAAACATATTCGAGGCGTAAGTCTTCGACGCGAGATTTTGTAGGTTGCGATTCGACCACGCCGGGCTGACTGAGCGCTGCACACACGGCGTTGGATCAATCTCCGGCACGTACCACCCAACGCCGAAGCCATCGCCGTTCAGAGGCTCGGCTCTTTCACGCGCGCGGTAAGATTGCATGATCAACGAATTAACCGGACGATACAGCAGATCACTCAGCAGCAATGCCGCGCCTTTGTAAGCGATAAAACGACACATAGATTTTCTTTTACTCGGAGAGACAGAATATGAGCGAACGCGAAAAAGACTTTACACGGGACGCACCCGCCGGATCGCACCCGCAACGCGCGCGCCGCTCAGGGCGCAGTTACTATTACGACGACGCGACCGGCTATGAAATCTACAACCCGGAAGAGGACGTGGAAACCGTCGAAGACGAAAACGCTCCGACATCGCGCAACGACGCCGACACACAACCGAAAGTTGATTCTCCGCCCGACGAAGCGCAGCGCAAATAACCGCGATTCATCAACGTATACAGACGTGATAAACATTTGGCATCATGAAAGGAGTTTTACAGCAGCGCGCCGTGAGCGGTAAGAGAGTTTCTCAATTCTTTTGGCTTGTCTTCTCTCCGACGATCTCCGCCGCGTGACCTTTGACGGCAAACTTATCCTTAAGCTTCTGCAAAAGCCACATCGGTTTATCGCCTTCTTTGCGTTTCTTCATCTTAAAGAGCCGCCACCCGCCTTTAAGTCTCTCGCCGTCCAATCGAAATCGCAGCGCACCGTTTTGCCAGCTCTCAAGAGAATCGCCTTCCATCTCAAAAGTCCCTATGTCCCAGCGATAAACCTGCCCCGCGCCATAACTGCCTTCCGGCAACACGCCCGTGAAGTTGAGATACGAAAGCGCGTGGTCAGAAACTTCAACCGCTAACCGCCTCACTGTTGGGTCAAGCGACACGCCCTTAGGAACTGCCCAACTTTTCAGCACGCCGCCGATCTCTAAACGAAAATCCCAATGTAGATGACTCGCATGATGTTCTTGGACAACAAAACTTCCCCTCTTCATTGCTCGCTAATCCTTCAACATGCTCCAGCATCCCAAGCGCGGTTTTAACTTTCCGCTTTGCGCTTCGGTCGCTCGTTAGGCTTTAACACGCGCTTGCGCAAACGAATTGATTGCGGCGTTACTTCCACAAGTTCATCGTCGGCGATGAACTCCAACGCTTGCTCAAGCGATAATTCTTTCACCGGCACTAATCGCAACGCTTCGTCGGCCGATGCGGCGCGCATGTTCGTCAACTTCTTTTCTTTGATCGCGTTGACATCCAAATCAACCGAGCGCGCATTCTCGCCGACGATCATGCCTTCATAAACTTTCACGCCGGGACGCGCGAAGAGCGTGCCGCGTTCCTGCAAATTATAAAGCGCGTAAGTCGTCGTCTCGCCCGTCCGGTCGGCGACGAGCGATCCTGTCGAGCGTCCGCGCATCGCGCCCTGCCATGCGCCCCAACGTAGAAACAAGGTATTTAAAAGTCCCGTGCCCTTCGTCTCCGTTAAAAACTCGTTGCGAAACCCGATCAAGCCGCGCGACGGCGTTTCGTATTCAAGTCGCACACGCCCCGTCCCGTGATTGACCATCTTCGTCATCTGACCCTTGCGCCGCCCCATCGCTTCCGTCACCACGCCGATAAATTCATCGGGGCAATCAACGACGACGAGTTCAATCGGCTCTAATGTTTTGCCGTCCTGCTCGCGCGTGATCACCTCCGGCTTCGACACCTGCAATTCGTAACCTTCACGGCGCATCATCTCTATAAGGATCGCCAACTGCAACTCGCCGCGCCCGGACACCTTCGATTGATCCGGCGAATCCGTCTCTTCAACTCTGATCGCCACGTTCGACAACGTCTCTTTATCAAGCCGCTCGCGCAATTGCCGCGACGTAACAAACTTCCCTTCGTGTCCTGAGAACGGCGACGTGTTAACGCCAAAGACCATCGAGATCGTCGGCTCATCAACGGCAATGGTGGGAAGCGCCTGCGGATTCTCCACGCCCGTAATCGTTTCGCCGATCTCGATCTCATCAATTCCCGCGATGGCAACGAGTTCACCGAAGCTCGCGCTCTCGACCGACTCTCGCTTCAAACCTTCAAACACGTAGAGTTGCGAAACGCGCGTGCGCGCCACACTACCGTCTCGCTTGATGATCGAGATCATATCGCCCTGCTTGATCTCACCCGAAAATATGCGGCCGATGGCCAGTCGCCCGACGTAATCGTTGTAATCGAGATTAACGACGAGCAGTTGAAGGCTGTCGTCGCGCACGGCGCGCGGCGCAGGAATGGTCTTTACGATCTCGTCGAAGAGCGGACGCAAATCTTTTCCTTCATCGGCTAAATTCTTTTTCGCCATGCCGTCACGCGAGATTGCGTAAAGGATCGGGAAATTGATCTGCTCGTCTGAAGCGTCCAAGTCAATAAAGAGTTCGTAGATTTCGTCAACAACTTCGGCGGGGCGCGCATCGTGACGATCAATTTTATTAACCACGGCAATCGTCGGCAGCCGCGCCTCCAAAGCTTTGCGAAGCACAAACCTAGTTTGCGGCAGACAGCCTTCGGCCGCGTCAACCAAAAGCATCACGCCATCAACCATCTTCAACACGCGCTCAACTTCGCCGCCAAAGTCGGCGTGACCCGGCGTGTCAACGATATTTATTTTTACATCACCGTAGCGAACGGCCGTATTCTTCGCCATGATCGTAATGCCGCGCTCGCGCTCTAAGTCCATCGAGTCCATTACGCGATCTCTCACCTGTTCGTTTTCACGAAACGTGCCCGACTGTCTGAGCATCGCATCAACGAGCGTCGTCTTGCCGTGATCGACGTGGGCGATAATCGCAATGTTGCGTATCTCTTTTCTTTCTTGCGTCATAAAAGGAATTTAATTGCTGAAATTTGGGATTTGAAACGGA
>JACDAW010000151.1 GCA_013695245.1 Pyrinomonadaceae bacterium
GGAGGTTGACGAGTCCGTTGAGAGCGTCGAAGTTTGTGTTGTTAAGCGAGAGAGCGCGCTCGTAGAACGATTGCGCCTCTTGCGCTTTGTTTTCACGCAAGGCGATGGTGGCAAGATTCACGTAGGACGCGGGCGCGTTTGGCGCAACATTGCGCGCGGCTTCCATATCGCGGCGCGCTTCCGCCATGTTGCCTAAAGACGCCTGTGCCGAGCCGCGCGCCGTCAGCGTCTTAGCTTTCAACTCCGTCAACAACTCCGGCGTGATCTGTCCGCCCGGCGCACTTTGGTTAAGGCGATTCATCAGATCGTTAGCGAGGCGCAAGGCGGTCTGGGCGTCGCGCGCGGCGAGGTTTATCTGCACCTGCAAGAGTTTCGCGGGCAGGTAATCGGGATAGAATCTTTCTAGCTCGTTGGCATTAACGCGCGCCTGCTCGATCTGTCCTTCACGCAAGTTGGCTTCCGCCATGAAATAGAGTCCGGCTAAAGAGTTGGGTTCGAGGTTAAGAACCTTTTTTAAATCCTCTATCGCGCTCTTCGTTTCGCCGCCTTGCAGTTTGATCCGCGCGCCTAAAAGCAGTGCTTGCGTGTCGCGGTCGTTCTTCGCCAAAACTTCTTGCACAAGCGCGCTCGCGCCTTGCGTGTCGCCGCGCTGAAGAAGAATCTCGGCGAGGCGATAGCGACCGCGCGTGTAGTCGGGCGCTTTGGCGTTAATCTCTTTGTAGATGTTGATCGCGTCGTCGTAGCGCCCGATGGTCGAGTAGAAATCGGCGAGCACGGCGCGCCCTTCCGGTTTGTCGCGGTCAAGCTCGGCTAAACGGCGGATCGCTGCTTCGGCTTTATCCATCTGTTTATTGATGAGATAAAACTGCGCGAGAAGTGTGTGCGCGTCGCGGTTGTCGGGTTCGACCTCGACGGCGCGCTTGAGTTCGGCTTCGGATTCGTTGACGCGGTTGGCCTGCGCAAGAAATCTGGCGTACTCCATGTGCGCGAGGGCGGAGCGGTCGTTAATGGAGATAGCACGCTTGATTGTCTCCTCAGCTTTCGCAGCATCTTGCGTGGCGGTATAAAAGCGCGCGAGGCTAAGGTATGACTCGATGCGCTTCGGGTCGATCTCGATGGCGTGATTGAGTCTGGCAAGAGCTTCAGGACGGTTGCCACGCGCGGAGAACACGCTCGCCATTAGGATGTTACCCTCGATGTCGTTACCGTTACGCTCTAAAACTTCTTTGGCGAGGCGTTCGGCTTCGTCAATGAGTTGAACCCTGTTTTTGTTGTCTTGCGCGGCGGCGAGAAGATAGTAATTGCCGAGTTTGGTGCGGGCTTCAAGGTTATTCTGATCAAGTTGAATGGTTCGCTTCAGTTCATCAACGGCTTCAGACCCGCGCAGCAAACCTTCGTAGGCGCGTGCGAGTCCCCAGTGGGCGGCCGCCATCCCGTCGTCAATCTGCGTGGCGTTGCGAAACTCCAGCGACGCTTCTTGGAATTTTTTGTCTTTAAGGTATGCTTCGCCGCGCGCGACGTGCTCGGCTTTTTGTTGTTCAGGGTTGGAGCAACCGGCGAAGGAGAACGCGGCGGCAAATAACAGCAGAAAAAGGACAACGAATCTCAGGCACTCTGTACGCTTCATCAGGACTCCTCTTCGACCGGCGCAAACGCCGCTTCTGACCACGCGAGAGAGGTCAGAATGAGCACGAGGCGACCGATCAAATTTCGTTAACGGCCGCGCTTTGCGGACGGGCAATGTCCAGAAAGCGGCGCCGGGTAATTAGCACGAACTCACGGTTCGTCTCGAACGCTCACAACTCTCGTGCGCTTAAACGCGGCGCAGTAATGAGCGTATGACCAAGTAAAGTATCAATTGCAAACCGTTTCCTGAAAAATTCAGGGAATCGCAAACGGCGATTTGATACGTTTCAAATTCAGCGAAGCGGCGCATCGCAGATTTTTCGCCGCTTTACTTTCAATTTAGTTCGGCACGTAAGCAGAAAGCTGCGGCGCGGCTTGCGCGGCTAAATCTTTTGCCGTTTCAAGCGCCGCCGCTTCCGAGCCGACGACCGGAACCATCACGCGCACCATCGCTCCATCCGAGCGGCGACGCTGCAAAGAATCAATCACCGTGTAGATTTTCCCCCAATACTCGCTCGCTACCGCGCGCCCGCGCCCTTGATACCAGTAGAGCAGCAACTGCCGCGCGCTGCCTTTCTGGATGATATACCGGTTAACCTCAATCGGAGCGCTACCGTCCGCCGGTGTGATGGAAAGACGCGAAGGTTCGGTCATCGCCCAGCCAGAGCCGGGCAGACAGTTAAGCGGGCTGTGATAGGTCGCGCCGGTGCGTTGCGAGGCGTAATAACCGACGTAGAAGTTGGCGATGCGCCCGTCCGCAGTCGTGTAATCACGCGTAAGGTAATCGTCGGCGCGTAAAACCGCTTCTGTCTCTTTATCAAAACGTGTATCAACGCCGTACTGCTGCCACTTGCCAACCGCCTTCGGAAATTGATTCAAAGCTTGACGCTCGACGTGTGCTTCGCCTGTTTGCAGCCAAACGTTCATCACTGCGCCGCCGAACACGAGCACGCCGAGCAGAACCCAGAATCGCATGTGCGTATTTTTCATTCTTTCATTTCTCCCACCAATTTCCGTTACTCAGCGCTCTCAAGTCTGACCGCACCGGTCGGAGTTTGATTACTTATGGTCGCCGTGGTTGGTCTGACCACGACCGGTGTTTTTGCGGGTTCATCTGTTGTTTCAGCTTCCGGTGAAGTTGCCTTGCTGCCGCCGCCTTTTCCGCCGCGACCACGGCCGACGCCCGCCGCACGGTCAAGTATCCACCCGACGACGAAGAGCAAGATGAAGGCGACGATGTAGAGCGCCCAGCCCGAAAAAGTGTGGAAGAACCCGTCGGCGATCTCCGTCCCGTAGTAACGCGAAAGCACGCCCGTGCCGCTCACGCGCAGAGCGTTCGTGAAGATCGCAATCGGCACAGCCGAGAGCACAATGATCACCGAACGCCAGAAGCCCCACTCCGAAAGCCAACCGAAACTTTTCGTTTCTCCGTCGTCACCGTCTTTCGGGCGCGGGTAAGTAAAGTATGCAAAGACGACCGCGAGCGTTGCGAGCGTCATTAGCGAACGGATGCCGCTACATGCCTCGACTACCTCAAGTTTCTTCGTTTTCGTCGAACCGAGCGGCATCAACTCGATGATGTTGCCTTCGCGCAGCACCGGAATATCAACTAAGCGCATCGCCCACACCGCGC
>JACDAW010000399.1 GCA_013695245.1 Pyrinomonadaceae bacterium
AAGATAAACCGTGGCGACTCCGATTGAGACTTCGGGACGATAGTAGTCCGCGTCCTGTAGATTGTTGAATCCAGCTTGCTGTGCGTACTTTGCTCCGGTGTCGGTCGTCATCTGCATTAGCCCGCGCGCCGCCGCCTGAGATTTCGCGTTTGGTCGAAAGCCACTTTCTTGGCGCATGATGGCGAGCACGAGTCGCGGATCGACGTTGGTGTTTGCAGTCGAGCGCACGATTTGATCGCGGTAAGGGGCGGGGAAATTTCGCGCGGCGACAAACGCTTCGGCGCGAACGCGGTTCTGACGTATGCCAGCTTGAGAGCGCCCCGCGCCGCCGAGCGCAAGCAAGCGCGCGGTCGCTAGTCCGCCGTAGTATGAATTTAAACTGTCGGGGATCGCCGCGTAAGCGTTAATCGCTTGAGCGGTTTGTTTTGATTGTTCAAGGCTATAAGCTCGGAGATAAGCGACTTCGGCAGGCGTCGTCGAAACGCCGGGCTTGAATGAGGTCGTGCGCAATTCTTCGGCCGTGCGTATGGCTGCGCTCCAGTTCTTCTCGGCTACTTCAAGGCGCAGGCGAGCGAAAAGAGCGTTTGTCTCAGTGGCTGTGCCCGCAAAGCGGGTGCGCGTGCGTGCGACCCATTCGACGGCTTCGGCAGCGCGTCCGGCTTCGCGCAGAGTGTCAATCACGTTGAGGTAAGCATTATCAATGCGTTCGCCCTGCGGAAATCTTTCGGTGTATTCACGGTAGCGCGCGGCCGACTCCGTTGCGCGGTTGAGGCGCAAAAGCGTCGGGGCGACGTAATAGAAGCCATCGCGCCCGGCTTCCGTCTGCGCGAAGTCGCGCCCCAAACGCTCAAAGACAGGCAAGGCTTCGGCGTAGCGTCGCTCCTGATAAAACGAACGCCCGATGCCGAAGAGCGCGACGGGCGCGTTCGGGTTTGTCGGGTAACGATCAGCGATTCTTTGCCAGTGCTCACGCGCTTCGCGGAAAAGGCGATTGGCGGCATAGACACTTGCGCGCCGCAGATGTTCGTCCGCCGTTAAGGTTGCAAGTTTTCCGTCTGCGCCGCGACTCGCCGCATCTAGCTGGCGCAGGCGGGCGAGCGCCGCGTCGTCGGTTTGATCGGAGGCGATGGGTTCAAACAGCGCGACGGTCGAAGACGAATCGGCGGCCGGTATGTTTGAAGAATTTTCGGCGCTGGCGCAGCCGAAGGTAAAAGCAAGCGTCGAGAAACACGTTAGGGCAAATTGCGCAAGAGCGATCATATTTGTTCTGTGATGGAAGGAAAACAATCTATTAACCGTTTGGTTTTTCGGAAAGCCGCTCGCTGCGAAGGGAGTTGTGCGAGCGAATAGTTAGGTGGCGGTGGGCGGCGACAAGTTGCTTGTTAGCGATGCTCAAATAGTTAAAACCTGTTTCAATCGTAACTGCGTTTCTTTGTCGAGCATTAAATGTTGATTTCATCAGCCGCCTTGCGCTTCTTCAGTGATCTCGAATGTTGAAACGATCTCAACCCCCGGCCTCAGTGTCGCGGCGACGCTGCAATACTTCGTCTCAGACAACTCGATAGCCCGCGCCACCTCCTTTTCCTTTAACCCGCTCCCGCGCAAAATGTGATGAACGTCCATGCGTGTGAAGCGTCGCGGATGTTCGCCGTGCCTGTGCCCGCGAACTTCGATGCGATAATCTATCACCTTCACACGCTTCTTCTCCAAGATCGAAACAACGTCAACGGCCGTGCAGCCGCCCAAACCAAGCAGTAGCAGTTCCATCGGAGTCGTCGCGCTCGCGCGTTCCGAATTTGTTTCTAAAACCTGCGCGTGCCCGCTCGGAGTGATACCGATGAAAAGGTCGTTTCCCGCATAATGTATTGTCGCGTGGGAGTTTTTGTTGTTTTTCATCTCAAATCCTCACGGCGACAGCATAACACGCGACGCGCGTCGGAAATAAATTTGGCTGTAAAAGTGATTTTCTTAAACTAAGCAAAAATTTAGGTGACGGCAACCTATTTTAGCTATAATGAATCACAAGGCGTGGTTGAATGCCGCTCTTAGCCTGTTTGAAGATGAAGTTTACACGGAAATTTCGAGCCGCGCCGGAATTGATAGTTCCCCTCAAACAAAGTTCCGGTCACGCAAAACCCGACGCCTTCTCCTCATGATCTAAGCGTTCCTCCCCTAACACTCAAGAAGTTTTTTAAGCGGCGGCAAACGCGCCGCGCGCAGCTTCAGAAAAGCGTTACTAATACATGCCCAGCATGTCTATATTTTGGAGGAAAGAGTAAGATGAACACAATGAAACGCAGTTTTTATGCAGCGATGGTGATGATGTTGTTAGCGACGCTCGGAGCGACGGCGCAAACACAACGTCAACCATATCGCATCGGCGACCAGCAAGTGCAAAACTTACTTCGTCGCTTGGAAGATGACAGTGACAGATACCGCGAGAGCGTTGACCAAGGACTTGATCGCAGCCGCTACGACGGCACCCGCACTGAAGACGATATTCTCAGCTTCGTGAGAAACTTTGAAGAAGCGACTGACCGCTTAAAGGATCGCTTCAATAACCGTCGTTCAGTTGCTGGCGACGTTGAAGACGTGCTCGACCGCGCGGCGGTGATTGACGACTTTATGCGTCGCAATCGTTTGACGCCGCGCGCCGAACGCGATTGGCGCATCGTCCGTCAAGACCTTAATCAACTTGCGCGCGCTTACGGCGTCGCACCGAATTTCCGCCGCAACAATAGTTCGTTTCCTTCGGGTAACAACGGTGGTTACGGCACCGGCTCCGGTGTCGGCTACGGCACGGACGCGCGTCTGACCGGAACTTTCCGCCGCGATCCGCGACGCAGCGACGATCCGCGCACTGTGGCGACAAGCGCCGTGCGCACGTTGCCTTACCGCGAACGCCAGCAAGTTTACGATGCGGTAGTTGCACGCCTCGAATCACCGGACGTGCTTGCCATCGAGCGGCGCGGACGAAGCGTCACGATTGTGTCGTCGCGCGGCGCGCAAACTACGTTTGAAGCTGACGGCACCGAGCGCACCGAGCAACTGCCGAACGGTCGCGTTGCTCGCGTCAGCGCGCGCTTGAACGGCGATCAGCTAATTGTTCGCTCAAACGGTAACAGGGAAAACGATTTTGACGTTACCTTCGAGCCGTTCGATAATGGTCGTGCCTTGCGCGTCACGCGCAGCATCTATTCGGAGCGGCTCACGCCGCCCGTCATTGTGCGCTCGATCTACGACCGCACCTCGAATGTCGCTCAATACGACATTTATAACAACAACACGGGAACAGACGGCGGTTACGGCACCGGCACGGGAGTCGGAACAACCAGCAGCGGTTACATCGTGCCGAACAACACGCTGTTAACGGCTGTGCTTGACACCGATCTTTCGACGCGCAACGTGCAGGAAAACCAACGCTTCACGATGCGTGTGCGCGACGGCGGCGGACAATACGACGGCGCGGTGATCGAGGGCTACGTCTCGAACGTCTCGCGCGCGGGGCGCATTTCGGGCCGTTCAGGACTCACGCTCAACTTCGACCGCATCACTTTGCGCGACAATCGCTCTTACCGCTTCGCCGGAACGGTTGACAGCGTGCGTTTGACGACCGGCGAAACCGTGCGTGTTGATAACGAAGGCACGGTGCAGGACTCGAATCAAACTAACCGCACAGTGACGCGCACCGCGACGGGCGCGGCCATTGGCGCAATCATCGGCGCGATTGCCGGTGGCGGTAAAGGTGCGGCTATCGGCGCAGCCATTGGAGCCGGAGCAGGCGCCGGTTCGGTTTACGTGCAAGGACGCGACGATCTCGATCTGACAAGCGGTTCGGAAGTCACCGTTCGCGCCAGCGCGCCCAGATAAAACCCGGTTAGAAAACCCTAAACTGATGGCGGGAGCATTTGAGCATACATTGTGTGCGCGATGCTCCCGCTTTTATTTGAGATTTAGTAGTGTGCAGAGAGGAATTGGTAAATTGTTAGG
>JACDAW010000416.1 GCA_013695245.1 Pyrinomonadaceae bacterium
AAAACGGGACACACCGCGACCAGCATCAGCATCGAAAGAACGCTTGCGACAAAACTTGTTTTCATCAAACTACCTCGATTGTCCGGGAACATAGCGATTATCATTTAGAAAAGGGGAGCGGGCGAATTAACGACGAAGCGCGGGCGCTTGATAACGTCGTGAAGCGTGCAAAATTTTCGCCGACGCGCAATTGACTATAGCTTTCGCTTCACGCGGCGGTCAAGCAGGAGCGAAGCAGAGGGAAAGCGCCTTGAGATAGCAGCGACTCGTCTGCGGCAAGGCCTGATCGTAATCTTATCCTGACAATGAATTTAACGACGGGTTAGCGAGCAAATTACGACGACTCTCGGAGGCGTTAACTTTTGCCTCGTCGCAGCCTAACTTGCTCTAACGCTCAGGGGTTGCAATTCCCTTCCGAGCGCAGTAATGTCTCGCCACCTCGCATTATAAAACACCTGCCAGTTCGGAGATTAAGGAATGTCTAATCCAAACGCCGAAATTTCCCCAGCTTTGCTTTTTAACACTATTAACGCATACCAACGCACAGCAACCATTAAAGCCGCTATTGAGTTTGATCTTTTTACCCTCATCAGTGAAGGAAGCGATACAGCCCAAGCGTTGGCTGCGAGATGCGACGCCTCCGAGCGCGGGATGCGCACTCTGTGCGACTACCTCGTGGTGTGTGGCTTTCTCACTAAACGAGACAGTCGCTACGAACTTACTCCTGAGTCTAGCGTCTTTCTCAACCGCAACTCTCCCGCCTACGTCGGCGGCATCACCGAGTTTCTCCTTTCGCCGATGCTGATAGACGGATTTAAAGACGTAGCGGCGATTGTGCGAAAAGGCGGAACTGTTATGCCGGAAGAAGGAGCGCTGGCACCGGAGCACCCCGTCTGGATGCAGTTTGCGCGCGCGATGGCTCCACTGATGATCATGCCTGCGCAACGAATGGCTCAACTCGTCGGCAGCCCGCCAAACAGAAAGTTGAAGGTGCTCGACATCGCCGCCGGTCACGGCATGTTCGGTATCACCCTTGCCCAGCGCTACAAAAACGCTGAAGTGGTTGCGGTAGATTGGCCTAACGTGTTGGAAGTGGCGAAAGAGAACGCACAGCGCGCGCGAGTCAGTGACCGTCATCGCACGATTGCGGGCAGCGCTTTTGATGTGGACTATGGCAGCGACTACGATCTTGTGCTACTCACTAACTTTCTTCACCACTTCGACCCGGAAACCTGCGTCAAGCTGCTCAAGAAGGTTCATGCGGCGCTCGCTAAAGGCGGCCGCGCCTTCACGCTTGAGTTTGTGCCGGATGAAGATCGCGTATCCCCGCCCGAAGCAGCGATGTTCAGCTTAATGATGCTTGGTTCAACGCCGGGCGGCGACGCTTATACGTTTTCGGAGTTGGAACGCATGTTTAGCAGCGCCGGATTTTCGCACAGCGAACTTCATGCTTTGCTGCCTTCTCCTTCATCGGTGGTGATTTCAGACAAGTAGCAGCTTCGGTTTTCCACCACCTGAGATTTCTTTTCCTTGCCGCTCAAAGGTTGCGCGTGCTACCGTGCGCCTAGAACTCCGATGGCACACTCACGCCCGAAGATCATTACCTATTCTTCAAGTTGGACGCTTGTCCCGACGCACTATTGCCGCAACACGTGCGGCTACTGCGCTTTCGTCCAACGCACGGGCGCGCGTGCGCAGCTCGTTTCAATCAATGAAGCGCGCCGCGAGATCGAACGCGCACATGCGGCGGGCGCAACCGAGTTGCTCATCATGAGCGGCGAAGGCGTCGAAGAATCGCGCGCCGTGCGTGATGCGCTCAGCCGTGAGGGTTACACGACTTACATTGATTACCTCATTGCAGTCGCGCGCATCGCCCTCGAATATGACATCCTGCCGCACGTCAACATCGGTAACGTCGGCGAAGATGAATTGCGTGCGCTGCGCGCGGTTGCGCCTTCGATGGGCATGATGTTGGAAACACTTGACGCGGGACTAAGGCGTAGCGCGGCGCACCTTCGCGCGCCTGACAAAGAACCCGCGCGCCGACTCCAGACGCTGCGCGCGGCGGGCGCGGCGCGCGTGCCATGGACGACCGGACTCCTCATCGGCATCGGCGAAACGGAATGCTCGCGCGCTGAGACGCTCAAAGCTATCGCGCGCATTCACGAACAATTCGGGCACATTCAGGAAGTGATCATTCAACCGTTTACGCCGCACACGGGAACATTGATGGAAGAGCAACGTGCGCCGCGTTTTGAAGAAGTGCGCAATGCGGTATTGTTGGCGCGCGAACTGTTGCCGCGAGAAGTGGCGGTGCAGATTCCGCCGAACATCGCCCCGCGCTTTCTCGAACTCGTCGAAGCCGGAGCGCGCGATTTCGGCGGCATCTCGCCGGACGGCGACCGCATCAACCTGGAAGAGCGTTGGCTCGCCGCAAGTTTTTACTACGCGCAGTTAGCGAAGCGCGGTTACACGCTACGCGCGAGATTAGCGATGTACGATGATTTCATTACGCCGCACTGGTTGTCACCAGAAATGCTTGAGCGAGCTGCGCGTGTGCGTCGTAGGCTTCCGCAATTCGCTGCGGATTCGCTGGCGACGGAAAAAGAAGTTTATGTTTAACCTCGAAGCGTTTATTCTAGCGGGCGGAAAATCGAGCCGTATGGGGCGAGACAAAGCACTGTTGCAGTTGGGAGAAGATACTTTTGTCGAGAGAATCGCGCGCGCTCTTGCTGCGGTCGCGGGTGAACGAATAAGCATCGTCGGCGCGCGAAGCAGTGAGGCGCGCGGCAGTCGTTCGCTCGTCGAAGATGTTTATAGGGATTGCGGCGCGCTCGGCGGGCTTCATGCGGCACTCGCCTCCGCGAAGCATGATTGGGTGATCGTTGTCGCTTGCGACCTGCCGTTTGTCACAGGCGAACTTTTCCATCGGCTCGCGCGATTGCGCGAAAACTTTCAAGCGGTGGTGCCCGTGCAAACCGACAATCGTTTGCAGCCGCTCTCTGCGCTCTACCGCCGTGAGCCGTGTTTGCACAAGGCTCAAGAGTTGCTTGAAGCGGGTGAATTTCGGCCGCGCGTTTTAATCGAAGAAGTGCGGGCGCGACGGGTGACGTCTAATGAATGGTCTGATCTTGAAGGCGCGGAATCTTTTTTTACGAACGTTAACACGCCCCAAGATTTCGCCCGCGCGCTGGAGAGCAATTACAATTTCACCGTGCCGTAAAAGTTTATCCATGCTTTATTGAACTTTGAAATTAATTGCAGACCGCAACCAACAATTCATACGAAGAGACACGGATAGAGATGATCTCATTTCGTGTTCCTTCTAGTGTTCGTTCGTGGCTTTAGTCTTTCGTTTCTTAAATGTCAACACAACCTCGAAGCCTTATCGAAAATTACATCTTGTTAAATTCAAAGTTTAATGTCGCCGCCACGTAGAACCGGGAAGAAAATTCTGAAAACGCTGCTGCCTGTCGCGCTGGTTGTGCTGTTAGCGCTGGCGGGCGCAGTCGGTTGGTTGCTCCACAGCGTCGCACATCCGCCGCGCCATGCCTATCTCGTCACACCAGAAAAGTTTAAGCAGATGAGTCCGCGCGGCGTCGGCGCGACCGAAGAGCGGTGGACGAACCCGGACGGCACAATGGCGCGCGGCTGGCTCTTGCGCGGCGGCGAAGGACTACCGTCCGTCGTGCTGCTCCACGCTTACGGCGCGGATCGTTCGTGGCTCTTAAACTTGGCCGTTAAATTAAACGAGACGACAAACTTTACGGTGCTTGCCCCTGATGCGCGCGGGCACGGCGAAAACCCGCCCGTCGGCTGGACTTCCTTCGGTGCGGCCGAAGGCGAAGACGCGCTCGCCGCAATCGAATTCGTGCGCTCGCTTCGCACATCTCAGAACCGCCCGTTGACTAATTCAATCATCGGCTTATACGGCGTTGAGATGGGCGCTTACGCCGCGCTCGCCGCCGGAAGCAAAAAAGACGCGCGCGCCCTTGTGCTCGACTCCGTTCCGGCGGCGCCCGATGTCCTCTTGCGCTCTGGCGTGCGCAACATAAC
>JACDAW010000422.1 GCA_013695245.1 Pyrinomonadaceae bacterium
GTACGATAGAGCGAACCTGATCGCCGACTTTGATTCCATCCGCATCAGTCTGGCGTCGCCGGAAAAAATTCGCAGTTGGTCGCATGGCGAAGTAACCAAGCCGGAAACGATCAATTACCGGACATTCAAGCCGGAGCGTGACGGGCTTTTCTGCGCGCGCATCTTCGGCCCTGTCACAGACTGGGAATGCCTGTGCGGTAAATACAAACGCATGAAGCATCGCGGAGTGATCTGCGACAAGTGCGGCGTCGAGGTGACGCAGGCGAAAGTGCGGCGCGAGAGGTTGGGGCATATCGAGCTTGCCAGCCCTTGTTCGCACGTCTGGTTCTTCAAAGGCTTGCCGTCGCGCATCGGGCATTTGCTCGATCTGCCTCTGCGCGACTTGGAAAAGGTTCTTTACTTTGAATCTTACATCGTGATTGACGCGGGCGATGCGCCCGTGAAAGAGCGCGAGCTTTTAACGGAAGAACGTTACCGCGAACTGATGCGCGATCATCCCGGACAGTTTGTGGCGAAGATGGGCGCGGAAGCGATCAAAGAGATTCTGGCGATGGTCAACATCGAAGAACTCTCCGTTGAAATGCGCGCCAAGATGAAGGAAGAAACTTCGCAGCAGAAGAAGCTTAAGTATTCCAAGCGGCTTAAAGTTGTCACTTCCTTTTTGAAGTCCGGTAATCATCCTGATTGGATGATCTTAGACGTGATCCCGGTGATTCCGCCGGAGCTTCGCCCACTTGTACCTTTGGACGGCGGACGCTTTGCGACTTCTGATCTGAACGATCTTTATCGCCGCGTGATCAATCGCAACAACCGCTTAAAGAAGTTGATGGAGCTTCGCGCGCCGGAAGTGATCGTGCGCAACGAAAAACGTATGTTGCAGGAAGCCGTTGACGCGCTCTTTGATAACGGTCGTCGCGGAAGAGTTTTGCGCGGCGTGAACAACCGCCCGCTCAAGTCTTTGTCAGACACTTTGAAAGGCAAGCAGGGGCGTTTCCGTCAGAACCTTCTCGGTAAGCGCGTTGATTATTCAGGACGTTCGGTGATCGTTGTTGGCCCCGAACTTAAACTTCACCAATGCGGTTTGCCGAAGAAGATGGCGCTCGAACTCTTCAAGCCGTTTATTTACAACCAGCTTGAGAAGCAGCAATATGCGGCGACCATTAAGCAAGCGCGTGAGATGGTCGAACGCCAAGAGCCGGTGGTGTGGGACATTCTGGAAGAAGTGATCCGCGAGCATCCCGTGCTCTTGAATCGCGCGCCGACCTTGCACCGGCTCGGCATTCAAGCTTTCGAGCCTGTTTTAGTTGAAGGTAAAGCGATCAAGATTCACCCGCTCGTCTGCACGGCGTTTAACGCCGACTTTGACGGTGACCAGATGGCGGTTCACATTCCGCTTTCGCCCGAAGCGCAGATCGAAGCAGCCGTATTGATGCTTGCGTCAAACAACATCCTTTCACCGGCGAACGGTCAGCCTATCGCCGTTCCCAGTCAGGACGTAGTGCTCGGATGTTACTACCTGACGCGTGACCGTCCCGGCGCGAAAGGCGAGGGGCGCGTGTTCGCATCAAGCGAAGAGGTATTGCTCGCTCTCGACGCAAAAGAGGTGACGACGCAGACGCCGATCAAGTTGCGCTACGAAGGCGACTTGATCGATCTGACGCAGGAGCGCGATACACAAGATGTAATGCGCGCGACGGCGCAGAAGAACATTCGCCGCGTCATCAATACGACGGTTGGGCGCGTTATTTTCAACGACCGCGTGCCGAAAAACTTAGCGTTCTTCAACGGCACACTGAAGAAAAAAGGTCTGCAATCACTCGTCAACTACTGCCACGTCCGTCTCGGTCATGAGATGACCGTGCAGATGCTTGACGATCTGAAGAATCTCGGCTTCCTGTATGCCACAAGAGCCGGTATCTCCATCGGTATTGACGATCTCGTGACGCCTGAGGCGAAGAAAACTCTCGTCGCAAACGCCGAGTCGGACGTGATCGAAGTCGAGAAGCAATACCGCGACGGCGTGATCACGAACGGCGAGCGTTACAACAAAGTGATCGCCATTTGGTCTGAAGTAACAGACAAGGTGGCGAAAGAAATGTTTAAGGCGATGGACGAAAAGGAGAAGGCAACGAAGGAGTTGAACCCGATCCTGATCATGAGCGATTCCGGCGCGCGCGGAACGGCGCAGCAGATTCGCCAGCTTGCGGGTATGCGCGGACTGATGGCCAAGCCTTCGGGCGAAATCATCGAAACGCCGATCCGCTCGAACTTCCGCGAGGGGTTAAACGTTCTTCAGTACTTCATCTCGACGCACGGCGCGCGCAAAGGTCTCGCGGATACGGCTTTGAAAACCGCCGACTCTGGTTACTTAACGCGCCGACTCGTTGACGTGGCGCAGGATATGATCATCAGTGAGCCAGACTGCGGAACGCTGAGGGGCGTGTATGCGTCGGCGATTGTTGAGGGCGGCGAGGAGATCGAATCTCTGCGCGACCGCATCGTCGGGCGCACGGCTTTGGACGATGTGATCGATCCGGTCGAAGGGCGCGTGATCGTCGCCGCGAACGACGAGATTACGGAAGACTTGGCGTCGGAAATTCAAAACTCCGGCGTGCAGCGCGTCCGCATTCGCTCGGTGCTCGCGTGCGAATCGCGGCGGGGCGTCTGCATCAAGTGTTACGGGCGCAATCTGGCGACCGGAAAGCCTGTTGACATCGGCGAAGCCGTAGGCGTGATCGCCGCGCAATCCATCGGCGAACCCGGCACGCAGTTGACGATGCGCACGTTCCACATCGGCGGAACAGCGCGATTGGAAGAATCCTCGCGCCACGAGGCGCGCATGGATGGCACGATTCGCTATCTTGAGCTGACGACCGTTAAAAACCGTCAGGGCGAGATCATTGCGATGAACCGCAACGGCGCGCTCACCATCATTGACGAGCGCGGGCGCGAAGTGGCGCGTCACCAGATCGTTTACGGCGCGCACATCCATGTCGAAGACGGAGCGCGCGTGCGCGAAGAGCAGGTGCTTGCCACTTGGGACCCGTTCACGTTTGCGATCCTCACCGAAGTCGCTGGCAAAGTCGCTTTCCGTGATCTGAAGGAAGGCGTCACGGTTGACGAAGAGGTTGACGAAGTTACGGGTCAATCGCGCCTCGTCGTGAAGGATTCGCCGGACGAGAAGAAGCAGCCTCGTCTGGAAATTAGGGCGGGAACAAAGGTTCTCAAAACTTACCAGATGCCGGTGCGCGCAAACCTGATGGTGAGCGATGGCGACGAAGCTCAACCGGGCGACATCGTGGCGAAGATTCCGCGCGAAACGACGAAGACGAAAGACATCACGGGCGGTCTGCCGCGCGTCGTCGAACTCTTTGAGGCGCGCAAGCCACGCCTGCCCGCGATCATGTCAGAGGTGGACGGCATCGTTCAACTCGGCCAGATCGTGAAGGGCAAACGCAAACTTGTCGTCACGGGCGACGACGGCGAGGAGCGCGAGTACGACATTCCGCGCGGCACGCACATCAACGTGCAGGACGGAGATCGCGTGCGCGCGGGCGAAGCCTTGATGGACGGCCCCTTAAATCCGCACGACATTCTGCGCGTGTTGGGAATGAATCGTTTGCAGGAATATCTTGTGAACGAGATTCAAGAGGTCTATCGCTTGCAAGGCGTGAACATCAACGACAAGCACATCGAGGTTATCGTCCGCCAGATGCTTCGCTGGGTGAAGATCAAGGAGGTCGGCGACACCGAGTTCCTTCTCGACGAGCAGGTTGATCGCTTCCGTTTGGAAGACGAAAACCGCCGCGTGAGAGATGAAGACGGCGAACCGGCGACGTTTGAGCCGCTTCTGCTCGGCATCACGAAGGCTTCGCTCTCGACCGATTCCTTTATCTCGGCCGCCTCGTTCCAAGAAACGACGCGGGTGTTGACGGAAGCGGCGATCTCAGGTCGCGTGGATTACCTGCGGGGCTTGAAAGAAAACGTCATCATGGGACGTTTGATTCCGGCGGGCACGGGGATGGAATACTACCGCAACGTGCGCGTCGAACGCGACCAAGCGACAGAAGAGGAGATGAGCGACAATGAAGCGACGGAGTTCGCCGAACTGCTCAGCGTAAGCGACGCGCCTGAAACGACACGCGCCGCCGTTGCCTCAATCGCAGACGGCGAAGCAGTCGAAGAGTAAACCTGTTTCAAACATGGTTGAATATCCGAGCGGGCGTTTCTCTTAGAAAAAACGCCCGCTCTTCTTATTGATGCGTCTATAAAGTTACTTCCGTAAGGGTTGATGAAATAAGCTGTCCGTTGTGCGCTTAACAGAAGCACGAGCGATCCGTATAG
>JACDAW010000450.1 GCA_013695245.1 Pyrinomonadaceae bacterium
GCGGCGTTCAAGCCCTCCGGTCGCCCCCTTCTGAAATTCGTAATAACGTCCAATCGCATCAGCCAACTCTTCAAGTCCGCGATTCTCCGTCGCTACTGTTTTAATAATCGGCGGATTCCATCCATCCGCGCGATGCGCGAGCGACAACAACGCCTCCAACTCCTTCTCCGTGCGCAACACACCGTCACGATCCGCTTTATTGATCACAAAAACGTCGCCGATCTCCATGATCCCGGCTTTAATCGCCTGCACGTCGTCGCCCATGCCCGGCACAAGCACAACGACCGTCACGTCAGCCGTTTTTACGATCTCAACTTCATCTTGGCCAACGCCCACCGTCTCGACAATAACTTTGGCGTAGCCCGCCGCGTCAAGCACCGCCACGGCATCAACAGTGGCGCGCGCTAATCCGCCGAGTTGTCCCCGCGTCGCCATCGAACGGATAAAGACGCCCGCGTCGAGTCCGAGCGTTTGCATACGGATGCGGTCACCCAAGATCGCGCCGCCGGAAAAAGGACTCGACGGATCGACCGCGACAATGCCGACGCGCTCTTCGCGTTGACGATAAAGTCCTGCGAGGCGATCAACGAGCGAAGATTTACCTGCTCCCGGCGAACCCGTAATGCCTATGACCATCCCATTGCCCGTGTGCGGAAAGATTCCACGCATCAATTCGGACGCCGTCTCCACGTTATCTTCGACAATGGAAATAGCGCGTGCCGTCGCGCGCGCTTCGCCTTCCAAAACGCGCTCAAGCAATGTTGATGTAGAATCCGCTACGGTGCTCATACGAAGAACAACATGAATCGTAAATCGTAATACTCAAAAAGCGATCTCTTCATCGCTTACGATTCGTGCGCTTGATCATTTATCACTGATTTTTGAATAATTATCCGGCACATTCTTGAGGATTTGTTTTGCGATCACCATGCGTTGAATCTCAGACGTTCCTTCGCCGATGGTGCAAAGCTTCGAGTCACGCCAGTATTTCTCCGGCGGGTAATCTTTCGTGTAACCGTAGCCGCCGTGAATCTGGATCGCTTCTTCGCAAACCTTAACGCTCATCTCCGACGCATAAAGCTTCGCCATCGCCGATTCTTTCGTCACGCGCTTGCCTTGATCCTTGAGGTAAGCCGCGCGGTACATTAACAGGCGCGCCGCCTCGATCTGCGTCGCCATATCCGCGAGTTTGAATTGAATCGCTTGAAACTCAGAGATCGGTTTGCCGAATTGCACGCGTTCTTTTGAATAACGCAGCGCCGATTCATAAGCTCCCTGTGCGATTCCGACCGCGAGCGCGGCAATCGAGATGCGCCCGCCGTCCAAAATCTGCATCGCTTGCAGGAAGCCTTCGCCCTCTTCTCCCAAACGGTTTTCGTCCGCGACGTAACAATCTTCAAACACAACGCTCGCCGTTTCCGAAGCGCGAAGTCCAAGCTTGTTTTCTTTCTTTGCGGGCGCAAAACCCTTCATGCCTTTTTCAAAAATGAACGTCGTGATGCCTTTGTTGCCCTTTGCGCGATCCGTCACGGCGACCGCCACGCACGTATCGCCGTGAATCGCGTGCGTGATGAAATTCTTCGAGCCGTTGACGAGCCATCCGCCGTTTTGACGCACGGCCGTTGTGCGTGTGCCGGAGGCATCAGAACCCGCGTTAGCTTCCGTCAGTCCCCACGCGCCAAGGTGTTCACCTTGCGCGAGCGGCACAAGATACTTGCGCTTCTGCTCTTCCGTGCCGAACATGTAGATGTGATTCGAGCACAGCGAATTGTGCGCCGCGATTGAAATGCCGACCGAACCATCAACGCGCGAAAGCTCTTCGATGATCGTCGCATACTCGATGTAGCCCATCCCCGCGCCGCCATATTCTTCCGGGAATATGACGCCCATCAAACCGAGTTCGGCGAGCTTCGGCAGAAGTTCGACAGGGAAATGCTGCGTCTCATCCCACTCTAAAACGTGCGGCGCGATCTCGGCTTCGGCAAACTCACGCACGCTCGCCCTTATCTGCTGCTGCTCTTCGTTTAATTCAAACTCCATGCCTTGCTCCATGAAAGTAAAATTGTGCACAGTAAATAAATTTTCTATTCCGTTTACCGTTCACAATTCACTTTTTGCTTTCTTACATTCTACATCACTAAGACTTTCTGCCGTGACCCGCCGCGCGCTTTTTCGCCGCTACGCTTCCCGCATTTCCGATCCTTTTTCCAATCTTCCCACTCTTCAATTGCGCCACCTCGCTTGCGCTAAGCATTCGCCATTTGCCCGGCGCAAGACGTTCATCTCTCAAACTCCCTATCGCCACACGCCGCAGCTTTAACACCGAATGACCGACTGCATCAAACATGCGCCTGATCTGCTGGTTGCGTCCTTCCTTCAACACAACCTCATACCAAGCGTTCGTCCGCGTCTCCGAAACTTTGTTCACCTGCGCTGGCGCGGTGCGAATCCTTCGCCCGTCTTCTTCCAAAGTGACGCCGCGTCGCAAACGCTCAATCGCATCCTCCGGTGGAACGCCTTTAACTTTCGCTTCGTAAATTTTAGCGATGCCGCTTCGCGCAGAAGCGACAAGGTTAGTTAACTCTCCATCGTTCGTCAGCAGCAACAATCCTTCCGTGTTCATATCGAGGCGCCCGACGGGATGAAGCCGCCGCAACGCGGGCGGAAGCAGGTCGACGACTAGCGGACGATTCTCCGGATCGGCAAGACTCGTTAAAACGCCGCGCGGTTTATTAAGCAACACATAAATCTTTTCCCGGTTCAAGAGCAACGGATTGATCAATCGCCCGCGTACCTTGATATGATCATGCGCCGGGTCGGCCTTTGTCCCCAACTCTTTCACCACCTGCCCGTTGACCGTCACCACGCCAGCCGTGATCATCTCTTCGGCATGACGCCGCGAAGCAAGCCCCGCTTCGGCGATTAATTTTTGCAAACGCTCAGGCATAAAAGATCAAGCAGATTGCTTACGAACTACTTTATCGTCTTATTAAATTCATCTATCGTCAGGTTAGCTGCGCGAATCAAGCTTCTCAGCGTGCCTTTAGCGAGCTCCTTATGATTTGGAATTGACAACGTGGCGATCTCACCCTCTTTCGTCATAACAATATGGCTGCCTCGCTGTCATGCCACACTCCAACCAAACGACTGAAATACCCTTACGACATCTTGTCTACTCAACGCTGGCAGGGAAGCCATTATGCAACAACCTCGACCTGCTGCGTCTCAATCGTCATCAGCTCTTACCTCAAGACAAATTGCAATTGCCTCTTTCACATTATCCAACGCTTCCTTCCTCGTCGCGCCCTGACTAACGCATCCGGGAATCGCCGGACACTCAGCGATCCACACTCCATCTTCATCGCGGTCAATCGTCACGTTAAACTTCATCTTTAATCACCGTTTACAACAAACAATTCGCCGAAGCGCGAATCCTACGCTCCGCCGCTCGCCAAGTCTTCGAAATCTTCGATGCTCGGCAGTTCCGTTAAATCCTTCAAACCGAATTGCAGCAGAAACTCTTTCGACGTGCCATACAGCATCGGTCGCCCGACCGTCTCCTTGCGACCGCAGGCTTTGATCAAGCGTTTATC
>JACDAW010000466.1 GCA_013695245.1 Pyrinomonadaceae bacterium
ACGGATTTGAGCGCGCGGCGCTGCGCGAACCGGCGAGTCGCTTTCTGCTGACCGATGCCGTCGAAGTTCCGCATCGCGCGCATGTGATCGAAAAGAATCTTGCGCTCGTCTCAGGCGCGCTTGGCATTGAAACATCTGGCGCTCCGCAGGCTTGGCAATTCCCTATCACAATCTCGCACGATCATAGACTGGAAGCGGACGCTGTTGCGCCGCGCAACGAAGGCGATTTCGCAATTCTCAATCCCGGCGGCGGGTGGACGACGAAGTTGTGGGACGCGGATCGTTTCGCGCTGCTCGCCGATGCGTTGTGGGAGCGTCATAATCTTCGCTCAATCATCGCTTATGGCCCTCATGAAGAAGCGCTTGCCGCGCGCATCGTAAGCGCGAGCCGTTCAGGTCACACACAAGCGGCATCGCTTACGCTGAAGGGTTTATACGCTTTGATGAAACAGGCGCGCGTTTATGTCGGCGGCGACACAGGGCCGACGCATTTAGCGGTCGCCGCTGGCACGCCCGTCGTCGGTTTGTTCGGTCCGACCGAGTGGTGGCGCAACGGAAGCCCGCGCGCGGACGACATTTGCGTTGAGCGTGATGATATAAATTGCCGCGCGAATTGTCATCGCCGCGCGTGTCCGGTGTGGGTGTGCATGGACATTGAGGTCGGGCGCGCGCTCGATGCTGTTACGGAGCGTTTGCAGCGCGCGGAACGAAAGTCGGATGCGACTAAAAATTTGAAGGCGGAAACAATTTTTGCGTCGTAAAGAGGGTACGTGGTTGCAGCGCTTGCGCGTGCCGCTCGGATTCATCTGCGGCGCGCTTTTCATTTTGTTTGCCCAACCACGCTTGGTTTCGCTCACAATCGGCGGCATCGTCGCTTTGTGCGGTTTGTGTTTGCGCGCGTGGGCGGCAGGACACATTCGTAAGAACGTCCGGCTGGCCGCTTCCGGGCCATACGCTTACACGCGCAACCCCCTTTATCTCGGCAGTTTTCTGCTCGGACTCGGTTTCACTCTCGCGTGCGGTAGATGGTGGTTAGCAGCGCTCTTTGCTCTCTTGTTTTTAGGCATCTATCTGCCGGTGATGCGCGTCGAAGAAAAGGCGCTTGCCGAGTTGTTCGGCGATGAATTTGAAAGATACGCGCGTCGCGTCCCGCTATTCTTTCCGCGCTTTTCGCCGCACAGAGACGAACGCGAGCGGGCAACAAAGTTCGATTCGAGTTTGTATTTACGTTATCGAGAATATCGCGCCGCGCTGGGCGCGCTCGCCGGATGGTTAATTCTGCTTCTTAAAGCCATGAGCGCAAAGTGAATTTAGCAAGCATGTATTACCGTAGTTTTCGTAAAGCGATTGCTGTTTTTATCTGCGGCGCTTTCATTCTAAGCAGCGTCGAGTTTTCTTCCCGCCAGAATGCTATGGCATCTACGCATCCATTTGAATTGTCCGAGCAACTCGTTTACGAAGGGCAGTTTTCCAAGTTGCTGGTGCGTAATTTGAATGTCGTGGAATTAAAGTTTACGGTCGGTCGCACGCCGATAGCGGAGACGGCGCAGAACTTTCAACTTCAACCGACAAATCTTCTCTTCACAGGCGAAGCAACGGCGAAGGGTTTTTTCGCTAAACTCTTCGGGCTTCATTTTCACTACCGCTCGGAATCAACAGTTGATCCGCAGTCGCTCACTGTTCTGCGCACAAACACGCTTGATGAACAAGGCAAACGGCGACGAACGAGCGAAACGGTTTTTGACCGGGCGACAAACCGTATCATCTGGACGCAGCGGAATCCTGATGCCGCCGCGCACGAAGCCCCGCGCATCATCGAGTCGCCGATGGGCGACGCTAACCATGATCTCATCTCCGCGCTTTACTACCTACGCACGCTTACGCTCAAGCCGCGTGCGCAATTTGAACTTGTGCTGAGCGATTCGGGGCGCGTCTATCGCGTGCCTGTTCGAGTTGTTGAAACGAAACGAATAAAATCCGTTCTCGGCAATGTTTTCGCAACGCGCATCGATCTCGAAGTTTTCGGCAAAAACCGGCCGGTTCAAGGAACGGGTCGAATGTCGCTCTGGCTCACGAATGACAAACGCCGCATTCCGGTGTTGGCGCGCATCACGACTGACATCGGCACGTTGGAGCTAACGCTTAAGAATGCGACGAGCGGAGTTGCGAATTAGCACGCCGATTGTAAGTTTACCGCATTCTTAGTTTGCCACATTCTTTCCCTCATCCTTCCTGTCAATCCCGATAACGGCTGTTGACAGGAAAGCTGCGATCCCGTACAAGTTCATCTGCTCGACACCACATAGATAAATAATTCCGATTGCGCTTCGGATTCTCGTCCGAGCGATGATTGGAAGCATGAGGTTTGATG
>JACDAW010000494.1 GCA_013695245.1 Pyrinomonadaceae bacterium
TGCTCGCGGAGGGCAATCGGCTCTCCGAAGCTCACCTAAACCCTCCTGAAGCGGACAGAAAGCACTTCCAAGTTTTACGCTTGCCGCACAGTCGCTCCATTAGACACCGACCTTTTGAAGTTTGTTCCCAAAAAAGTTTCAACGAAAAATCTTTTTCCCAGAGACTGATTTTAGCGACAAAACGCCTCACACTATAAACGAACAATGCGCTTGTTTTTCAATTCGGTAAGTTTGCGCAAGTGTAATACGCCACAAATTTCCGGTCAATGAAACTATTTGTTCGTAGCTTGACAAGTTTGTTAATGCGCCGCTAGAGTGAATGTTTTCAACCGGAAAGCCTCAATAGAAAGAACGCTTTAAGTTCTTTAATCTTGCAGGCGGGAAAACTTCGTGGCACCGCAACCAACTAAACGACGCCAGCGCGAACTCAAACATGATCGCTTCCGCGATTCGACGATGACTTTCTTCGCCCGTCTCGGCGACCGTCTCGAAGGCAAAGGGCGCACGATCCTTTACCTGCTCGCCGGACTCATTCTGTTCGGCGTGCTCGCCAGCCTCTGGTCGGGGCGAAGCGCGCGCCAACGCGCTGTGGCGGAGACAGCACTCGGTCGCGCCATCGAAATCTCAACCGCGCAAGTTTCCGCTTCGCCGCAGACACAAACTCCCGGTTCAAACACGCCGACTTTCACCAACGAAAGGGAACGCTCGGAACGAGCCGTTAAAGAGTTTCAGGAAGTGGCGGCGAAATACCCTGCCCCTTACCGCGAAACGGCGCAGTATTTTATCGCCACCAATTTGCTCGTCACGGATCGGGCGCGCGGCTTAAGCGAACTCGAAAGGCTGACCAAAGCGGGCGACAATAATGTTGCGATTATGTCGAAGTTCGCCTTAGCCCAAGCCAGAGAAGCGGACGGGCAATACGACGCGGCCGCCGCAATCTACAGAGAACTTTCCGCAAACACTCAAACCACAATCCCCGTTGACACGATCAACCTCCGCCTTGCTGCCGTTTACGAAAAACAAGGCAAGCGGAATGAAGCCGCCGACATCCTTTTCCGCATGGTTGAAGCGGCGCGCAAGGCACGCGATAAAGACGGCAAGCCATTGACGCAATCCGCGGCCGCGCGCGACGCTGCGCAAAAACTCGAAACCCTCGATCCGGCGCGCTACGCGCAACTCCCACCCGAACCTGCAACGAATCCTTTAGCGTTGTAGATCAAAACCGTATTCTGTCTTCATCTCAACTTAGTTCATGGACAATGTAACTCATTCGCTCGTCGGGTTAACGGCGGCGAAAGCTGGACTTGAGCGTCTCTCTCCATTTGCGACGACGGTGTGCGTCATCGCCGCCAACGCGCCGGACGCTGACATCTTCGCTGCGTTTGGAGGCAGTTGGTTTTACCTTAAACATCATCGCGGTATTACGCATTCTATCGTGGGGACGTTAGCGATTGCGGTGTTGATTCCCGCCGCATTCTGGGTTGTTGATAAATTTCTCGCGCGGCTACGCGGTCGTGAACCGCGCGTGCGATTTCGCGGGTTGTTGCTCGCATCGCTCGTTTTAAGCTTATCTCATCCTCTGCTTGATTGGACGAACAGCTACGGCGTGCGCCCGCTTCTACCTTGGAGCGGCGAATGGTTTTACGGCGATCTGGCTTTTATTCTCGACCCTTACCTGTGGCTTAGTCTCGGCGGCGCGACGTTTCTGTTGACCGCAAAGACAAAGCGGCATATTGCAGCATGGATGTTGTTCGCCGCCGCGTTAACGTGCGTTGTGCTGCTTCTTCCGCAACGAGCAAACTTCAATTACCCGATTCTTTCGCGCGCACTCTGGCTCTTAGCTCTCTTCGGGTTCGTCGTTGCCTACAAGTCGAAAATCTTTACACGTTGGAATTCTTCAATCGCCATCGTCGCCCTCGCGCTCGTCGTCGCATACTGGGGTGCGCTCGCTATCTTGCATCGTCGCGCGCTTCGCGCGGCGCAAACGATCTCGATGCGATTGGCAGTTGGGCGTGGGGAAAAGTTTTTGCGAGTGGCGGCGATAGCTGTATTAGCAAATCCTTTGCGTTGGCATTGTATGACGGAGACGGAGCGGGCGACATACCGTTTTGGTT
>JACDAW010000500.1 GCA_013695245.1 Pyrinomonadaceae bacterium
ATTCATGCGCGCTTTTTGTCGTGCCATAGAGCGGTTCGATCAAGGGTTGAATGATCGCGGCCGTGCCGTCGTAGGCGCGCGTGTCGCTCCATGCTTCGAGGTAGTGCGATTCGGGAATGTGCCAGCGACACAGAAGCGACGTTTCGTCTTCGTGCGAACTGAGGTGCGCCGTTAATTTGTTCGGCGTTTCGCTGAGCCGCAGCAGCGCGTCACCGAAGTTCAGATCGGCAGGCGCGTTATAAACCGGATTGCCGCCGACGATCAGTAACACCTCGACTGCGCCCGCGCTCATCTCGCGCACAAGCTCACGCATCATCGCGCCCTGATCAACCACCATCTCAACCGTATCGGTGTAGAAAACCGTTGCAGGGACGTTGCCGAGCGCGGCGTTGATCGCGTGACCCAAAGCGTGAACGGTCGGTGACGCTTCATCGCCGACGATGACGATGCTGCGCCCGCGATTTTCGGGCAGTTGCAGATCGCGCACAAGCGCTGTCACGAATTGCGCGTTGCCTGTGTAAGTTGCGCCACCTGCTGCCGCGCCGCCGAGTTGAGCGGCGAGCGTGCGCATAAAGGCTTCGACTTCCGAAGGCCGCATCGAAAGACGATGATCGGCTTTCGCGCCCGTGTTGGTCGGCGTGCTTTCAATCGCGTAGAGGCGATTCATCTCGCGGCGTTCACCCTCGACGCGGCGTCCGGCGATGAAGTCGCGCGCGTAGCGCAAGTTCCCCCCGCCACACTGAAGGAAATCAGAATCAACGGCGAGGACAACGCGCGCTTGATCGAAACGATAGACAGTATTGACGGGCGTGCCGAAGGCTTGCACGGCGCCGAGATTCGCGTTGTCGCGGCTCGCCGGATCGTATTGAATCCATTTCGCGGCGGGAAACTCAGTGAGCAATCCTTTGAGTTGCGCGATGAGCGTCGGGGAGTTGATGGTTTCGGTCAGGATGCGAAGTCCCGCGCCCCCATTCCCGCGTTGACCTTCAAGCGCGGTGCGCGCCGTGCCTAAGAATTTCGACCACGAACCGATGTCGCCGCGATCAAGCACGTTCCGTGAGCGGTCGGGATCGTAGAGATTTAAGATCGAAGCTTGGGCGAAAACGTCGGTTGCGCCCATGCTCGCCGGGTGCATCGGGTTGCCTTCGATCTTGGTCGGGCGTCCTTCATTCGTTTTAACCAACAATCCGAAGCCGCCGAACGGCGTCGCGGTGGCGAAGAACAAAGGTTTGCCGGGCACCTCCTCTTCCGGCTGATTGACGTAAGGCACGATCAACTCGCGCGGCTGATACGCGCAAGCCGAGACGCCCGCAAGCGCGAGTGACGCGCCCATTAATTTTAGAAAGCGACGACGGCCGACGGGGTCGTTCCACTCGGCAGCTTGTTCGGGAAACTCGTTATAGACGTATGCTCGAAATTCTTCCGTGTCGGCCAATTCTTCGAGGCTGCGCCAATACTGTTTCGGGCCGCCCTGCTGCTGCCGCGAAGCCTCAGCGATCTTGTCGCGCAGGCGATGATATTCTTCAATGCGCGACTGCCGCGATTGTATCTGCACCAGCTTCGGGTTGCTGCTCTCGATGGTGGACATCCCGTTACGATCCTTAATGGACTTAATTAAGCTTTTAAATCTTTGTTGCCGAAACCTTGCTACCGATGACACGTCGAACAACTCGTCAACTGCTCTTTGCTGGCGACATGATTCTCAACTTTCAAACGCCGTCCTTGCTCCAACTGATCAGGCGGTGCAACCCACGCCGTGTTGTAAATCTGATCCTTCGGGCGCAGGTAAAGCTCCGGCTGGCGGTGGCACTGTAAGCACCACTCCATCTTCAGCGACACGGCTTGATAGACGAGCGGCATCTCGGCGACATTGCCGTGACAGGTTGAGCAGCCGACGCCTTTATTGACGTGAATGCTATGGTTGAAATAAACGAAGTCAGGCAGGTCGTGGACGCGCGCCCACTCAATCGGCTTGTTCGTTTTGTAGCTTTCGCGCACGGGTTCGAGATAAGGGCTATCAGCCCAAATCTGCGAGTGGCAGTTCATGCAGGTTTTCGTTGGCGGCATTCCGGCGGAATTGGAGTATTCAACGGAAGTATGGCAGTAGCGGCAATCAATGCCGTCATCGCCCGAATGATGCTTATGCGAAAACTGCACGGGTTGTTCAACGTCAACCCACGCGCCCGTGTTGTAGCTCGAACGGTCGAGCGCGCCAATGGTTAATAATACGATGGCGACGAGCAACGCCCCGCCGACGATGCTTGCTTTTGAAATTACGTTTGCGCTGCGATGAAAGATTTGAGGCATTTAGAGCCGCACCTTTCTCAAACTTAACTAACGGGAAGGATCATGAAACACTTGAAAGCGCCTTTGCGATACGCTTGCGCCGTGCGGGTACAAATCTCCGAACACAGAGCGCCCCCCGCGTCTCTAGGCACACTCAACAAGTTCATTTCACTGCATATTATCAATACCACAGACGTTGATTTAGTAAATACACCTTTTTTCACAAATGGGCAAGTGCGCGCTTTAATCTCTATTTAAAGGTAATGTTTCTGTTGTGAATTAAACCTTTACCGGCGGTTGCGCGATGAACTTCAAGACGCATAATAATGCCACTTGGTGCCCGCTTTGTGATTAGTGAATAACGAAAGTTTGGCGACCGAGACGTTCATCATAAACACATTGGACGTAAGTGAGGCGACCGCTTTCCTATCAATATATGAGAGCCGTATTTTTCGATTGATATTCAACAGCAATTTTGGCGACGGTTTGCTTTTCCGCAACTTCTACATATAATTTCAACTGTTTGGAACACACTGCGTTACACCTACCTTGTATGTTTAGTCCTGCACATTGGAGACAATCTCGGTGCGTTGAAGGGAGCTTTCCCGAATCATGGCTGTTCGCTTAAACCGAAGTTTCGTTTTAAGAAAATTGTTTCAACTCTCCGGCATCCTGCCGCTCGGCGCGTTTCTCATCGAACATCTCTACACCAACTCGAAGGCGGTCGTCGGCGCGCAAGCTTACAACGATGCGGTCAGAGATTTGCAAGCGATCCCTTATGTCTTGCTGCTGGAAATCTTCGGCATTCTTTTGCCGCTCACGTTCCACGCCGTTTACGGATTGTTCATTACATGGGAAGCGCGCCCGAACAACCTCGCTTACAAATACGCGCGCAACTGGTTTTATATCGTGCAACGCGCGACCGGAGCATTTCTTTTTCTCTTTATCTTTTTCCATCTGCTTAACTTCCGCTTTGGTCTTATTCCGGGCTTGAACGAAAAGGCGGTCGCGCACCACCCCGACGAGGCGTATCAGATCGTCGCCAACGAAATGAAGAATCCTTTCATCTTCATTCTCTACATCGTCGGCGTCTTCTCAACGATCTGGCACTTGGCGAACGGCTTGTGGCTCTTTTTAGTTGACTGGGGCGTGGTGATCGGCGCGCGCGCGCAGCGCATCACGGGTTATGCGTGCATCGTTGTCGGCGTCGCTTTGTTCGCGGCGTGGCTTAATTCTCTCGTCGCGTTTGTTCGACCGGGCGGATTATTGGGAGGCATACTTTACTAACATGGCAACGACATCAAACGGCATCAGGATCGCCATCGTCGGCGGCGGACTCGCGGGACTCGCGGCCGCAATGAAGATCGCCGAAGCCGGACACAGCGTTGACATTTTCTCCGTCGTTCCCGTCAAACGCTCACACTCGGTTTGCGCACAAGGCGGCATCAACGGCGCGGTCAACACCAAAGGCGAAGGCGATTCCACGTGGGAACACTTCGACGACACGGTTTACGGCGGCGACTTTTTAGCGAATCAGCCGCCCGCCAAAGCGATGTGCGAAATGGCTCCGTCGATCATTCATCTTTTTGATCGCATGGGCGTTCCCTTCTCCAGAACGAAAGAGGGCTTGCTTGATTTCCGTCGCTTCGGCGGCACGAAACATCACCGCACGGCGTTCGCCGGAGCGTCAACGGGTCAACAACTTCTCTATGCGCTCGATGAACAAGTGCGTCGTTATGAAGTCTCAGGGCAAGTGAAAAAGTACGAAAGCTGGGAGATGCTCTCGCTCGTCCTCGATTCGCACGGCGTCTGTCGCGGATTAACCGCGATGGAACGCAGCAGCCTTGAAGTGAAAGCCTTTCCTGCCGACGCCGTAATCATGGCCACGGGCGGCCCCGGTTTGATTTTCGGCAAGTCAACCAACTCGATGGTCTGCACCGGAAGCGCGGTGTCGGCTTGTTACCAACAAGGCGCGCGTTATGCCAACGGCGAGTTTATTCAAGTTCACCCGACGTCAATACCGGGCGAAGATAAATTGCGTTTAATGTCGGAATCGGCGCGCGGCGAAGGTGGGCGCGTTTGGGTTCCGAAGCAAGTCGGAGACAAACGCCAGCCGTCTTCGATTCCCGAATCGGAGCGCTGGTATTTCCTCGAAGAAAAGTATCCGGCTTACGGCAACTTGGTTCCGCGCGACATCGCTACGCGCGAGATTTTCCAAGTCTGCTTGGACGGCAGAGGCGTCGGCGGCGAGAATCAAGTTTATCTCGATCTGACGCACATCCCCGCCGAAACTCTTGATCGCAAACTCGGCGCGATCTTAGAAATCTACGAGATGTTCGTCGGCGACGATCCGCGCCACGTGCCGATGCGGATTTTTCCCGGCGTCCATTACTCGATGGGCGGCTTGTGGGTTGATAACAATCAACGCACGAATGTTCCCGGACTCTTGGCTGCCGGAGAATGCGACTACTCGGTGCACGGCGCGAATCGGCTCGGCGCAAACTCGCTTGTCTCTTGCGTCTATGGCGGCTTCGTCGCCGCTCCATCAGCGATTGAATATGCGAAGAACATTGAACGAGGAACGAATGGCGACGGCGCGAAGATTTACGACGACGAGTTGAAGATGCAGCAGGAGATCAATGATCGCATCGTCAAACAATCCGGCAATGA
>JACDAW010000026.1 GCA_013695245.1 Pyrinomonadaceae bacterium
ACCATTGAAAAAAGCGATGCCGGGCGTGTAAGTGAAAGTAGGAAGTGAAAAGGATGAAGGATGAAGTGAAAGAGAGATCGTCAATTGACGACATCATCGAACTTTACAAAAAGGACGTTGACCGCACGCTGCTGCGCGAGAACTTGAAACTCACGCCGACCGCACGGCTGGAGAGGTTGATGGGAATGCAGAAGTGCGTTGAAGAATTGCGACGAGCTGGATACGAGGTACGAAGAAAACGCAGAAGGCGGTAAAACTTAGATGGTTAATATGCGAGACGCAGGAAGAAGTTAAACCTTCCTGCGTCTCGTATGTTTTCTAGAGGAATTGTCCTTACAAATTGTTGACAATGAAATCAGTCATCATCCCGCGCATGTGTTTTAGGAGAAGCGGATCGGTGACGCCGTGACGCGACTTTGGATAAACCATAAGTTGAAACGGCTTGCCCGCTTTTTGGAGTTCATACGCGAATTGGATTGTGTTCTGCATGTGGACGTTGTCGTCCATCGCGCCGTGAATTAAAAGCAGCTTGCCGTGAAGGTTTGCGGCCGCCGCCTGCGGCGCGGTGCGCGCGTAGCCTTCGGGGTTGTTCTGCGGCGTGCTCATGTAACGTTCGGTGTAGATCGAATCATACAACTTCCAATCCGTCACCGATCCGCCTGCGATGCCGATCTTGAAAGCATCGCTGTGCGTTAAAGCGTAGCTCGTCATAAATCCGCCGAACGACCAACCCCAGAGTCCGATACGCGCCGGATCAACGTAGGGTTGACTCTTCAGATATGCAACGCCTTCGAGCAGATCGCGCAGTTCCAACTCGCCGAAGTTTTTATAGACCGGCCACGCCGCTTGCACGCCTTTGCCGGAAGCCGAACGATTGTCGCAAATCCAGATGATGTAACCTTTTTGCGCGAGGAGTTGATGCCACATGTAGGTTGCGCCGCCCCATGAGTTTCTGACCGAAGGAGCTTGTGGCCCCGAATAGGTGTAGCTCATCACGGGATATTTTTTGTTTGGATCAAAGTCTGGCGGCTTGATCATCATCGCTTCCATCGTAAAGCCGTCGCGCGTTTTCACTTGCAGGAATTCCGTGCGACCAAGTTTGTACTGCGCAAGCGCGGCGACCCTGTTTTCTGCAATAGTTCGCGCGAGCGTTCCATCGGCGCGATAGAGGCGCACTTGCGTCGGCGTGTTAATGTCGTTCCAAGAATCAATGAAGTGCGTTGCCGTCGGATTGAAATTCGCGCGGTGGCTGCCGGGCGTTTGCGTGAGGCGCGTCTGCCCCGTGCCGTCGAGCTTGATGCGGTAAACGTCGCCCGCAATTGGGCTGCGCTCCGTGCCGTTGAAATAAACGAAGCCGTTCCTTTCATCAACCGCGTCTAACGAACGCACCTCCCATTCGCCCTTCGTTACCGGATTGATCAATTTGCCGTCTGCCGAATAACGGTAGAGATGACGAAAGCCGGTGCGGTCGCTGTGCCAGAGAAACGAGCCATCGCCTAGCCAACGCGGGTTGTCAATCGCTTCAACCCACGCTTTCGTTTTCTCTTGCCACGCGGTTGTGCTTTTGCCCGTCACGGCGTCGGCGAAATTCACATCAAGAAAAGTCTGCTCGCGGTTCTGCGCTTGATAAAGCACGCTCTTACTGTCGGGCGTCCATGCGACGCGGACGATCAGAAAATCGTTTGGTAGATATTTACTTGTGTCAATTACTTGCACGGTGTTGTTGGCGGTCGAGCCGTCAACGCTCGCCATGCGGAGTTCGACGAGCGGGTTGGCGTCGCCCGCTTTCGGATACGGCGTTGTCTCAACGTCTTGGCGGCGCGGGATATGATCGACGACGGTGAAATCCGCGACCGGCTTTTCGTCGAGTCTGAGATATGTGATGCGCTTTGAATCGGGACTCCACCAGAAAGATTTGAAATTGCCGCGCCCGTAAATCTCTTCTTGATAAAGCCAATCGAGGCGGCCGTTAAGGATTCTCTCGCCGCCATCGGTCGTTAACGCGCGCTCGCGCCCCGATGCAATGTCGAGCACAAAGAGATTGTTGTTGCGCACGAAGGCGAGGGAGCGACCATCGGGGCTAAACTCGGCTTCCTGTTCTTCCTCCGCGCCGGTCGTGAGTCGCTTCGCGGTTGCGCTCGCCAAGTCGTAAACGTAAAGGTCGTTTCCGTGATTGATAAGTAATCTCGTCTGCGCTTTGTTGATGTCGTGAACGCTGCGAAAAGCCAAACGCTTCGCGTCCTCCGGTGTGAGGCCGGGCAGAGCGCGCAACGCCGCTTCCATTCTGCCTGCATCGTAGAGGGAAGCGGATTCGCCCGTCAGCGCGTTGACCTTAAGGATCGGCGCGGCTTGTGGGTCATTATTTCTCTGTAAATAGAACTGCCCATCCGTCGTCCAACCGAGAATCGTCGGCGCGCTGCCGCTAAAATTAACGCGCGTTTTGGGATCGAAGATGTCATCAATGGTCAGCAGTTTCTGTTGCGCGTGGGCGGCTGAGTGCAGCAAGAGAAATGCGAGAAGAAGAAAAGACGGGCGCGAGAAGGATCGTTGCATGTATGTCTCCTGAAGATTTCGGGTGAGGCGCGCGTCAGTGAAAGGCGCGCCTTAGGGTGTTTGAAGCTTCACGCTTCAACAGCAAAATCACAATACTATGATGCGACGAACGCGGGCAATAGAAGAAGCTGCAATGCTTCGCCATTGAAACCTTCTCTTCCGCGCTCCAAATTCGTTTTACGCTTCGTTTAAAACTCTAACTTCTTGATTGACGCGCAAAACTCCCGTTTTCAGCACGCGCGCGTAGAGTCGCGCCCAGCCCGCGTGCGTCTTTTGGTTGATGCGATTGAAATCACCGCTTAAGAACGACGCGGCGATCTGCTTGCACGGCACAGTGTAAGAAGCGATTTGAATTACAACCTCGTCGCCTAAAGAGAGTTTGTCTCCGAGTTTTAGCTGCGACCAATCGAGATTCTCAATCGTGACGTTTTCTCCGGTCGAACCCGGCCGGATAGGATGTCCTTCGTGTTGCAGTTCGCGGATGAGTTCAAGCGCGAAAAGACAGAGCGCCCGTTCAGGGCCGCCGTGAAAGCGCGTGTGCGCTTGTTTGTCGCATTCAAGTCCGGTAAGAGTTAATCGCGCTTCTCGCACCGGAGTTTTCGGCACGCCGCCGCTTGAACAGTTGAGTTGAAAAATTCGTCCGTGCATGATGTGCAGATTTGGCAACAAGCTGAAGTTAGAGATAGATTACAACATCAATCTAAAATAGCGATAATGAAAGCGCTATGAACGACCGATTAGACGATACGGAAAACGAAACGCTTCAGGCGATCATCGAGACTTTGATGCGCGCAGGCGACGATGCTCTATTGCAGCAGCGAAGCGCGAAAGATGCGGCGCAAGCGTGGATCGCTGCTGGGTTTGATGACGCTGAAGAAGTCGAAGAATGGCTCGCCGCACGCTGCTTCGATCCGCGCTTCGCCGAAACATTAGAGACAGCCGGATTCACGCCCGCGCAAGCCGGCATCCACACGAAGGCAGGCGCAAATTCTGATGAAGATACTATCGCTTACAAAATAGCAAACGGCGATCTAAGTCTTGACGAAGCGCGTCGCATTATCACGCGTGTATTCTGGCATGAGTAATATAAACCGTCGAACAAGGAAGCATTTTTGAAGAAATTAACTGAACTCGTGTTCGATAACACTTACGCCCGTTTGCCTGAAGCTTTGTATAGCCGTGTAAAGCCGACGCCAATTTCTGCGCCTTACCTCGTCAGTTTCAACCGCACGGCGGCCGAACTCATCGATCTCAATGAATCGGAGGCGTGCCGTCCTGAGTTCGTCGAATATTTTAGCGGCAATCAATTGTTTCCCGGCGCAGACCCCATTGCTACTCTCTACGCCGGACATCAATTCGGTTCGTGGGTGACGCAACTCGGCGACGGGCGCGCGATCTTGCTCGGCGAAGTACGCAATCAAAAAGGCGCGCGGTGGGATTTACAACTGAAGGGCGCGGGGCAAACTCCCTTCTCGCGCGGCTTCGATGGTCGCGCTGTGCTGCGCTCAACGATCCGCGAATATCTGTGCAGCGAGGCGATGCACCACTTAGGCATTCCGACTACGCGCGCCCTCTGCATCACGGGAAGCGACATGCCCGTGCACCGCGAGAGGATTGAAACGGCCGCTGTGCTCGTGCGTATGGCTGAGACTCATGTGCGCTTCGGCACGTTTGAAGTCTTTGCGGCGCGCGGTCAATACGAGCACGTAAAAACTTTGGCCGATTACGTTATCAAAGAATTTTACCCTGAGCTTGCTGATGAGAGAGACAAGTACGCGGCGTTCTTGCGTGAAGTCGTGCGGCGCACCGCGCGACTTATGGCGCAGTGGCAAGCTGTGGGTTTTACGCACGGCGTGATGAACACTGACAACATGTCCGTCTTAGGGATCACGCTCGATTACGGCCCCTTCGGCTTTATGGACGAATACGACGAAGCGTTTATCCCGAATCATTCGGATTACGGCGGGCGGTACGCTTTCAATCAACAGCCGCATATCGGACTTTGGAATCTGTCATGTTTCGCGCACGCGCTTTTATCCGTCGTCTCCGAAGACGCAGCCTTCGCCGCGCTCGATCTTTACGAAGCGGATTTCAACAACTCTTACGGTGAATTGATGCGCGCCAAACTCGGATTCGTCGAAGCGCGTGAGGATGATTCTTCAATGTTGAAAGAATTGCTCGACGCGATGCAAGCGAGCGCGGTTGACTATACGATCTTTTTTCGCAGGCTCGCTGGGTTTAAGCAAGAGACGGAAGAAAGAGATGAACTTTTGCGCGATATGTTCATTGATCCCATGCGATTTGACGGTTGGGCGGCAAAGTATCGCGCGCGTTTGCAAGCGGAAGGAAGCGTTGATGGTGAACGCGCCGCGAAGATGAACCGCGTCAATCCAAAATACATCTTGCGTAATTACATGGCGCAACGCGCAATCACGGAAGCGACCGAGCGACGCGACTTCACGGAGATTGAACGTTTACTTGATCTTCTTCGCGCGCCCTTCGATGAGCAACTTGAACGTGAAACTTACGCCGCCCCGTCGCCCGATTGGGGCAAACGGCTCGTCGTTAGTTGCTCATCTTAAAAGTTAAGCGCATTTTTACCTGCCTGCCCGCGCTGTTATTTAGGACTGCGGCGGATGCTCGCTATTTTAGTCAGCTAAAATCGCTGCTCTGTTCTCTATTTCGTTGCCTGTGATCTCCTTGTACGCCCTTGCCATGTTACGCCTGCGCTCTCCGTCTTGTTCTTCTGAGTAAGCCCAAACTAATTTGTCCAGATCGGCATACCAGCCGATATACTTTAGCCTCTTGACGCCGCTCTCAATCAACCGCGCATCACCGCTCGTCAACTCGTTGATGGATTGAGCTACCGCGCGATTGACTCCTACATGAGTAGCATAAGGCAATGCGATCACTAAAAAAGCTCCCGACAGTAGCCCATTAACAAGTCTTGGATGATCAATATGTGACTCGGCTATTTTCATGGCGCGAATGCCATTACGAAGATAGACAAACGCGGTGAAGAAAGGCGTAAAGCCAAGCGCGCCGATGACGAACACCAATCCTAAGATACTCAACGGCAGTATCAGGATACCGATAAGGAAAGAACAGATTGCGCCAGACAGCAAGATGCCCGCGATTATTCCGCCGGAGGATTTCAGCGCACGAGACGCAAGTAACCACACCGCGAGCGTTAGGATTGACAACGATGCAGACAGATATACGAACAGTTTAAATTGAGCAAGCGGCACTAAACCGTTTATAAACCCATCGCCCGAAAAAACAATCGGGTCGAATATAAAGCAGAGAATTGGCAATACGATGCCGAACATAATGTCATATACAAGCTGCCGAGTCGTTATGTTGCCCGTAAATTGTCTGCGCCAAAAGTTTTGACTCTTAAGAGTTAAATTGTTATTTGCAACTTGCTTAATCATAATTTGTCACCTCAACAAGTAAAGTCTAATTTAATCTTCATGCTCCACAGAAAGATTGCTTGTGCTTGCAGGTGATTCTTCCGACAAGAGCGGTGAAGCAAGCATCGCGCGCAACACGGGTTCGTTACTTCTCACAGCCTTTTGCGCGCGCCACCGCGCCAAATTCCAACTGCGCCAATCAAAACTCTCCGTCGTCGCTCTTTGTTCGAGAATCTTTCCGGCAACCGCCTGCCGGTCACGTTCACTGAGCGTCGGCAACGCTACCAAGAGTTCCGGCACCGCGTCTGCGCTGAGTGATGCAGCGTATGCGGCGTCGAAGTTGTCGTGCCTTCCATACGCTAAGGCGCGTTGGGCATTTGTGCGCGCGATTAAAGCATCGGGATTGATCGCATGGAGCGCGAAGATCACGAAACAGCCCGCGACGAGCGCGCCGAATGCGAAACGCTCGCGTTGCCCACGCAACACCGTCGCGGCGAACCATACGAACACTAAACTCAACCAGCCCATAAAGGCCGTCGTGTAAAAGCGCAGTTCTGTTAATCCATACTCGCTTTGATAAAGCCGCATCCGACCGACCGCCGACCAGATCACCACAAACAGCAAAGCGATCTGAAATCCCGCTAAGAAGCGGAAGATGCGTTCGTGCGACGGACGCTCTTTGCGCAACAGCCAGTGCGCAATAAGCAACAAAGGCAGCACCAGCCACGTCGCCCAGACAAGTTCAAAGAATCCGCTGCGCGCATATTCGGAGTAGCTCAGGCCTGTAGTGCTTAATACCACTTCTGCTCCGCCGAAGAAGTAACGCAGTTGCACAAGCACGAAAATGAGGAAGAGCAGATTAACCGAGCCGAGCACGACGCATGTTTCGACGATGCCGAGCGAGAATAGTTTTGCGGGGGACGCCGGCTCGCCCCCCGCTTCCGCCGGACTTATGCTCAGCACATTGAGCGTCGGCGAAAAAGGGTTGTCAAATTTTATTCTCATTCCTTCCGCCACCGAGCCGCGCAAGAAGCCGCACGCAAGCCAAAACATGAATGTCGCAAACAGAAAGTGTGAAAACAGATCGCCAATATCGAAGTTGAATGAGCGCAGGACAAGGTTGTTAAAAACTGCGTCAGCCGCCATCAACAGTCCGCCGAAAATAAACAGTAAAGGAACTGCGACGATTGCGCCCCGCAACACCGCCCACACGTGCCGCGACCAACCGTTGCGCGGCAAACTCTTCCATTCGATGTCGTTCAACAACAAAGGAAACATGTTGAAGAGAGCGCCGAAACCAGCCGTCACAAGTCCTACTACATAATCAAGGATGCCCGCCAAACGCATCCGATTGTTATGCGATTGATACGCGGCAAGCGACAACATCGCCAACACCGCGAGCACGTCTAAAGATCGCAGCACAAATGAATCACGCCACGAAAGGAACGCCGCAAACACGATTGCGCTCGCCGCAAAGACGTGCCATTCGCGCCCGAACGCCGCGCCCTTTCGTCGCTTCACAGCGATCATCGCCACGACAACCGCGCCCGTCCACAACAGCACGTTTAAGCCCCACGGCGCGGCGCGCAACAGCGCATCGCTCAGCAATCCGATTAGCAACCCTGCTTCCAAAACGCGAAGCCCGATTTTTGTTTTATCGTTCATCAACGCGCTTTCCGCTTCTTCCATGTCCGCCGCTCCTCGTTTTCCTTCTTCGCCTCGCGTCACAATCTTCAAATCCTTCGTCTGCTAATTAAACCTCGCCGTGCGTTCCGTTTGTGGTTCAAGGCGAAATTCGGTTTTCTTGTGCAAAAAACTGTTTTCATGTCCGATGATGAAATGCGTCACTAGTTCGCCCTCGTTAATCAACAGTTGCGCGTCTTTCGTTTCCACCGGCAGATCGAAGGCGAGACGCGTCGTGTAGGATTCGCCCGGACGCAGTGCGGTCGTGAAGGGCGTACCCGCTTCCCCAGAAAGCTCAAGGGCGCGTGTTCCTTCGGGCGACGGAGCGGAGCGTCTGCCTTTCTCGTCCGTGATCGAAGCCACGCGGCTGTTCGGCGTTAATTGTTCAGTGCCTCTTTGTGAAGAGATCGTCTTTTCGTCAAAGCGCGTCTTCAACGTGACGACGTAGAAGACGCCGTTCGCCGTCGCTTGATTTGCGCCGCTGCCGATTGTCTTCGTCCGTTCAACATTCGTCACCGAATAAGCGAGGTGACAATCTATTTCGCAGAAATGCTTTTCCTCGTTTTGCGCCAACGCCTTCTCGCCGCTAATAAACGAGAAGGCGAGCAACAATCCCGCGTAAAGCCCGACGCCGATTAAAGCCATCAGCAAAACCTTTCCGGCGCGATTGCGTTTATGAACGATGAGCGCGTGCAGGAAAATCGCACCCATCAGCAGCAAGCAAAATCCCGTTCCCAAAAACGCCAACACGCCAAGTGCCGCGTCGAGATTTACGTTCGTGTTCATAAGTTTCTCCTCTACTGAAAAGTGCTTTGCAATATAAAGCGAACGGGCAAAAAATTTTGAAGTCTGACAATTTCAACCCTCGCGCGTTTGCTTGATCAAAGCTTCCATGTGATCGAGATAGCGTTCGAGGGCGCGCCGTCCGGCGGCAGTCAAAGCGTATTCCGTTTTCGGAATGCGCCCATCAAAGCTTTTCGTGCATTTGATGTAACCGGCTTCTTCCAACTTGCGAGCGTGAATACTTAAGTTGCCGTCAGTCGTCTTCATCAACTTTTTCAAATCGTTAAAGCTCAAAGATTCGTTGACGGCCAAGGCGCTAACGACGCCGAGTCGCATTCGTTCGTGAATTAAACGGTCGAGATCGGCCGGAGAGTTTTCGGCCGCCGTGCGCCCGCGCACGCCGCGCAACTTCGCCGGTTCTTCACCTCTTCGACGCGCCTCGCTCGTCTGCGTTGCCGAATTTTCCTTGATCATCTTAGCCGTTCTATCCACCGTGCCTCCTTGCGATCTCGGCGCCGAAGAGAATATGCAATGCGCCGAAACCGCCCGCCATAAAATAGTCGCTCCAAGCGGCCGGACAAAACAGTGCGATGGAACCAATAAGCATAAACGAGAGTCCCATCACGGGTACGATGCGCACCGAGAACGCGCCGCCCGTGACCACGCCCGTCCCATAGAGCAGCAACCACACGCCCGGAACAACATTAACTAAGCCGAGACGCAGAAGCACGACGGTGAGCAACGCGCCGACAAACAGGGGCGGCGTAAAACTGAGTGCGAATTTGCGACCCGGACCCGACAGCAACCCGACGTTTGCCGCCCGCGCCTTACGGCTGATCGCCCACCCCGCAACGAGCAGCGACAGAATCGCCTCCGCCAACCACACGAGCATCCACGCGCCCTTTGTCGTCTGCTTCGTCGCAAGAAGCGCCGCAAGCGTGGCTGTTGCGCCGACCGCCACCATGCCCCAGCCCGGCACGGCCGTAAACGATGCGGCGTTCTCCATCGTCTCGCGGATGAACTTTAAATTGTCCATCGCCCGCGCCTGAAGCGTCGGCGGCTCTTCTGTGATTGTTTTACGAAACGAGTGAACTACAGCCATGCGCCAAACTCTAAACCGACCCTTCCGTTTTGTCAAGTACTTTATCACACAAAGTCGAACTTAAAATGCACACGAATTTAAATTGATCAATTCTGTCGCGGAATCGTTCGATAGGTTGACAAAGCGCATTGAACGATCAAATAAATACGGTGTGTAAATATAGCTGTAAGGAGAATCAAAGTTTTGCAGATTGAAGAGCAGATCGACACATTGCCCGCCGGAATTAAATTCATCGCTGAAGATAAAGGGACGCGGGAATACAGATTAGCAAACAACTTAAAGGTGTTGCTCGTCGAGAACCGCGTCGCGCCTGTCGCCACGTTTCTCGTGCTCTACAAGGTCGGCTCGCGCAACGAGGCGGTCGGGCACACGGGCGCGACGCACTTGCTCGAACACATGATGTTTAAGGGCACGCCGACATTTAATAAAAATGAGAACACGCAGATCGCTGCTACTCTGCAAAAGATCGGCGCGGCCTTTAACGCCACCACGTGGTATGACCGCACCAACTATTTCGAGACCGTTCCGTCCGACCAACTCGAACTTGCGATCAAGCTCGAAGCCGACCGAATGCGCAACTCTCTGATCGCAGATAGTGATCGCCAATCCGAGATGACCGTTGTGCGCAACGAACTCGACCGCGGGCAGAATGAACCGATGATGGTGTTGGATGAATCAGTCTATGCCACCGCTTTCCGCGAGCACCCGTATCATCACCCGACCATCGGCTGGCGCGCGGACGTTGAGAATGTTCCGACTGCGCGGCTCAAAGCTTTTTATGACACGTTCTATCATCCGTCGAATGCGACCGCGATCCTCGTTGGCGATTTTGAACGTGAGCACGCTCTTGATTTAATCAGCAAATATTTCGGAAATTATCCTGCTTCTTCCGAATCAATTCCCGAAGTTTATACGAACGAACCCGAACAGCAAGGCGAACGCCGCATCACAGTGCGACGACCGGGCGAACTCGCTCTTCTGCAAATCGCTTTTCACACTCCTGCCGCGCTCGGTCAAACAACCGTGCTTTCAAGCGAAGAGTTACAACAACGCGCCGCCGCGCCGCCCGTCGAAAACGACATCTACCCGCTCGTCGTGCTCTCGACGATCTTGACGGGCGGCATCAGCAGCCGCCTCTATCAAGCTCTCGTCGAAACCGAACTCGCGGTTCACGTCGTCACCAACGTCGATCAGTTCCGCGATCCCGGACTCTTCAACATCTACGTCACGGTGAGTCCTGACGCCGAGCCGAAGGCGGTCGAGGAAGCAGTTCTCAACGAGTTAGCGCGCGTGGCGGATGAAGAGTTAAGCGCGGATGAACTCGCCAAAGCGCAGGGGCAAATTCTCGCGCATGTCGCTTATACGCGCGACGGCACTCATAACGTTGCCGCGCAGATGTCGGAAGCCGAAGCAATCGCGGATTGGCGTTTCTACAAAGATTACGCGGCAAACATCGAGCGCGTTACGGCGGCCGACGTGCGGCGCGTTGCTCAAAAGTATTTCACGGAAGACAACCGCACAGTCGGCACTTTTCTTCCGAAGCACGACACAACGGAGGGCAACGCGCACGGCGGAGACGCAGACGCCACGAGAGGAGAACGCTCTCTCGCCTTACGTCAAGCAAAAGAATTGACGCCGCCGCGCCGGATGCAATTCTTTAGTCCACCTAACGACGGCGACCACATAATCGTAACCGCAAGCGATGAAAACGCGGCAGAAGAAAAGGGCGCAAGCACGACGCCGCAAGCTAAAGAGCAGCAGCTTATCGCCGGGCGCGACGATAAGTCGTCGAACGCGGTCGAAGCGAACAACGCTCAAAGCGCGTCGAAAACAGAATTCGCATCGCGTGTTGAGCGAGTAGAACTGAAG
>JACDAW010000078.1 GCA_013695245.1 Pyrinomonadaceae bacterium
ACTCGTGGAGAATTCGACGTTCGCTTTGAGCCAAATACCGGGAATCACTTCGGCGCAAAAAGCTCTCCTTGATAAATGGCTCGCCGGAGAATAATCTTTAATAATTGGTCGTAAGTCGTTATCGCGCCCGGCCGTGGTAAAATTGCATCATAGATTAGGAGTGACGAGTAAGTGTCAACACCTCAAACCACAAGGCAAATTCTCGTGGCTGACGACGATCCGGCGATCTTGCGCCTTGTGACAGCCATTGTCGAAAAGGAAGGCTACAAAGTCGCTCCGGCGCGCGACGGGCGCGAAGCCTACAAATTGTTGCAGCAGGATAACGCCACTTTTCTCGCTGCCGTATTCGACGTGATGATGCCGCACATACAGGGGCCGGAACTCGTCCGCTACATGCGCACCGAGCAACGCCTGATGAAGGTTCCCGTTGTAATGATGACGGCCGAGCAGAATCCGAAATTATCATCAGAGAGTTTCGCGGCGGGCGCAGTTGTTTTTCTCCCCAAACCTTTCACCACCGCGCAACTGCAAATCATGTTGCGCATGTTGCTCAACAAGACTAACGCATAAAGTTTCGCGCGAGGGACATGGGGATTCCCCTTTTTCTAAAAAAGTATGGAAAGGCGGTTCATGATGCGACGAATAGGTAGCCAAAGCTCGATAAAACTTTTCTGTGCGCTTCTCGTCTGCCTGCTATTGGCTTTCAGTATCACCGCGCACGCGCAATCTGGACGAAGAGCGCCGAAGCGAATTACTTTGCCCCCCGTCACCGCGCCCGCAGCCACCGCATCGCCCGCAAACGATCCCCAGCCTTTGCCGCTTCCGATAGTCGTCACAAGATTCGTCTCTGGCATCAACAGTCCGTTTCAAACGCGCATCGTCGCGGACGCTATTCTGGAGCGGATGCAAAAATCGAAAGCCGTAACGGTTCGTGGCGGCGGAGAGATGAACCGCGCCGAAGCGCGCAAGCGTGCGCAGGCAGACTCGAAAAGTTATATCGTATGGCTATGGCTCGAACCCGACTCGGTGGACACGCAGCGCGTGGGAGTGGACGACCGCAGCCGTTATTCGAGATCGCTTGTGATCAACTACATAATCTTTATGCCGGGCACAGGCGAGGTGAAAACGCAGGGGCGCGTCTATCAGCGCACGGGTCAGCTAACGGCGACGAGCGGCGGAAGAATAGGTGTGTCAACCGGAAGGATACCGGACGATTTTCTGCTGCGTGAAGCCGGACGCGAAGCGGCTGACCGCATTCTCTCCGAACTCGATCTGACGATCCCGAATTGAGATTCTTTCATTACTCTGAGGAAAAGCTGTGATGAACAAAAAGCGACGGGCGATCTTTATATTATGCGCGGCGGCGTCGTTAATTTCTGCGGCGGCGATCATCTACGCGCAAAATCGCAACGGCTTAAGCGAAAGGGAAGCGCAGCGTTTGATCGCGCGCGTCGCGGGCGTTGAGTTAAATAAGGATGCGGTGCGCGTGAAAGAGATTCAGTCGCTCGGTTCGTCTGCCACAGCCGTTGCGGAAGTTGAGACGGCGTTTCGCTTCAGCCGCGAAGCGGGCAAGTGGCGCGTGGCGGAAGTGCGCGTCGGAGATAGACGCTGGGAAGATATTGAGTTGATCGTACGCGCCTTGAATGCCGAGAAGCGTGCGCGCGCTGAAGCAGAGCTTGAGACACTGGCGACGGCTTTGGAAGCTTACCGGCGCGAACGCGGTTTCTACGTCACTGTGAAAGACGAAAGCGCGCTTGTCGATCACCTCAGCCCGCGCTACATCAAACAAATTATTCGCTTCGATCCGTGGCACAAACCATACCAGTACGAAGGCACGGCGACCGCTTATCGCCTGCGCTCTTTCGGCGCGGACGGCATCGCGGGCACGGCCGATGATGTCGTCAGGAACAATTAAAGGAATAAATCCAACAACCGTAGCGACGAACGCGCTTGAACACGCTCTCTCGATCACGACTGCCTCTTTTAGCAAATCTTCCAAAGACCACGATATTGATATTATTATTGCCACGCCTCCTTTTTGCATTTCACGTTTGTCCGTTCCGCAAGCTTTTGCCCCTCATTGATCATTGATCTTGACTCGTCGTTGCGGCGAGTGTTAGGTTTCGATTGGGTTTTAAAGGATTGACCGGGCGGCCGGATTGCCGCAACAAATCATGGGAGACAGGTATTGTTCTCAAACCGTAAACTGCTTCTAGCAGATGATTCGACCACAATCCAGAAGGTGATCGAATTAACATTTGGCGATGAAGGCTTGCAGGTGACTTCGGTGGGCGATGGCGAAGAGGCCATCCGGCAGTTGGAAGAATCTCCTCCCGACATTTTGCTGGCCGATATTTTTATGCCGGGTCGCACAGGATACGAAGTTTGCGAGCACGTAAAGCGAAGCGAACATTTGCGTTCGATTCCCGTTGTGCTGCTCGTCGGCACATTTGAACCTTTCGATGAAGCGGAGGCGCGCAGAGTAGGCGCGGACGATGTCTTGACCAAACCTTTCCAATCCATACGCGAACTCGTCGGCAAAGTCGGCGCGCTGCTCGGCAATCGCTCCAACAGCGAGCAGAAGGCAAACGACGAAGAGGAGCCAACGCTAATAGCGCAGCCGCAAGTTGCCGAGAGCCAAGAGCAGCGAAGCGGACTAAGCGATGACAGAAACGCCTTTGAGTCTCAACGCGCTCTCGATGATTCTCCCGTGACAGCCTTCGCTGATCAGGCGAGCGCCGATGACGGCATGATCGAGGTGACGTCTGCTGAAGAGTTAGAGCGCGTCGCAGCAGCCTCACCGAGCCTGACAATGCCGTTTACCACGTCTGAGTTATCGGAAGCCGACTTACCTCAGCACGCAGCCCGACAAGGTTCACCTTCGAGCGAGGAGCAATTTCAAACGCCGACAAACGCGCTTCAGAACGACGAAGAATTTCACGCCGCCTCGCCGCCTCAACAATTTTTCGGCGGCGGATCGCAAGTTGGAGAAGAAATGGAAAGCTTCGATTTTCCGCCAATCGAATCGCGCATGACTCAGGCCGAGCGAGCCGACGAAGCCCTGCTCGATCTCGGAGACGTTGCGGCTCCTGCGCCCGCCGCCGAAGCTGACGATTTCATATTGGATTTAACAGACAGTAATGTTGGAGCAGCGTCCGCGCTTTCCGATGCTCCCGCCGCGCAATCGTCCGCAAATGATTATCCGACGATTGAGATGCCCGCGCCGTTTGTGCCGGAATTTGATCATCAGATGACGACAGATTATTCGCCGTCGCACGTTGAATTTAATCAAGAGCAATCGAGCGCATCTCAAAACGCGCAATCTTATTCAACGCAAGAGTTGAACAAGGAACAGCCCGGAGAACGTGCTGGCACGGCTTCAGAAACTACGATGCTAACCTCGCCCGCCTCAGCCGAAACGATGTTTGCGTCGGCGCAACTGGAAAGCGTCGTCGCCGAACCTGAAGTCATCAACGAACACGCGCCTTCGCAATTCGCGCCGGAGACGAACGCGGCGGCGGTAAACTTGAATCAATTATCCCCGGAGATGATCGACAAGATCGCGCGCCGCGCCGTCGAACATCTCTCGGACGCAGTGGTGCGCGAGATCGCGTGGGAAGTTGTGCCGCAACTCGCCGAGTTGATTATCAAACGCCGCCTCGAAGAAGAGAATTCAAACAGTATGTAATGCTCGCCTTTCGACAAGCGCGAAGGTCTGACAAAACGGATCGTGATGAGGCGGTTGCAGCAAACCGCTCGCGCGATCCGTTTCCAATTAAAATTTACGATCGGCCCGCGCTTGAAACCACCTCTGAGAGTCGAAGTCACGGTTGGGAATTCTTTGTGGCAAGAGGCAATTGCTGGCGACTGTGAGCGACGGGCGGAAAGCTTTATACTGTAGAAGATGGAAATTCCAAAGACTTACGATCCGAAACAAGCTGAGGAAACTCACTACGCGCGCTGGGAGCGCGACGGCTGCTTTGCTCCCGAAGCCAACACGGACGCGAATGCGCCCACATTCTCCATCGCCATCCCGCCGCCCAATGTAACGGGTTCGTTGCACATGGGACACGCCCTGCAGCACACGCTGATGGACGCGCTTGCGCGCCACAAGCGCATGTGCGGTTTTAGAACCCTGTGGCTTCCCGGCACGGAT
>JACDAW010000103.1 GCA_013695245.1 Pyrinomonadaceae bacterium
CTTTATTGCCGAGTTCCGCGTGAAATGCCGCTGCGTTGTGCCATGGCGAAAGAATCGGTTCGGGTGCTTCGGTTACTACACGCAAAAATTCCTTCCAACCGCCCCTTGCAAAACTCTCTCGAATCAATGCCGCGTTTGCCGTGTTGCCGAACAACTCTTGTTCTCTGGCTTGCGCTTCGACGCTCTCGGCATAGTTGCCTTTCACCTGATAAAGGAGGGCGAGACTGGCATAAACCGACGCGAAATTAGCATCCAGTTCAACCGTTTTTTTTAGTTGCGCCAGCCCAGCGTCATATCGTCGGGCGAAGAACAAGCTTTCACCATAATGCCGGTTGATGATGAGCGAAAGCGGGTCAACCTCTAAAGCTCGCCGATATTCGGCGGACGCTTCTTCAAATCTGCTGAGATTATTAAGTAGCTGGGCATAATAGTGATGAGCCGTCGCATAGTTCGGATTCAGTTCAATCGCTCGCCTAAATTCACGCTCCGCTCCGGCAAAATCGTAATCGTATGAACTCAGAATAAGTCCGAGCGCGGCGTGCGCTTCAGCCAAATTATTATCTAGTGACAGGGCTTTCAGCACGGCTTCTCGCGCTTTCGGCATCGCTTCATGCGATGGTGCGCCGCCAAAACTTGAAAGAATCGAGTAAGCATCGGCGAGACTGGCAAAGGCGAGCGCATATTTCGGGTCGGCGGCGATTGCCTGATTAAAATACTCGATTGCTTTTTGCGAATCTTTCGGTGTGCGCTTGTTTGTGTAAAAACGCCCTCGCAAATAAAGCTGATAGGCATCGGCGTTCTCCGTGTAGTTCTTCGCCAATCGCTGCTCGTCCGCGCCCGACAGTTTTACTTTTAGTTTGTCTGCAACGTCGCGCGCAATCTCGCTCTGCAACGTCGCAAGATTTGCCATCTGCCGTTTGTAATCCGCTTTCCACAAAACGTTCTCCGTCGCTGCGTCAACCAATTCAACGTACAAAGCCAAATCCTCTCCGCGCGCAATAACGCGCCCCGTGAGAACGGCTTGCACAGATAATTCTTTGCCGATTGTTTGCACGCTCGTTTCTTTGCCTTTGTAGCGGAAGACGCTTGAGCGCGCCTTGACGTTCAACTTCGGCAGTTGCGACAAACTGGTGATTAGCGATTCGGTCATGCCGTCGGAAAGATACTCCATCTCAGCATTGCCACTCTCGTTCTGAAAAGGCAAGACGGCGATTGCTTCGATCTGTGTCGCGTTTGCCGAACGACGGGCGGAGAACCAGTAGCCGCAGACAAGCACCGTCAGTAAGAGAGCTATTAACGCGAGGGCGAAACCGATTCGGCGCGGACTGATTCTCTTCGTAGAGTGTTGTTCTGCACTTGATGTCGGACGCGGTTCTTTCAGCCCTGCGGTTTGAGCCGTCGCCTTATCTACATCGAGAACGGAAGTCGTCGTTTCAGATTTCGCGTTGTGAAGGGTTTGTGCGTGCGATTGATCGCCAGAGTGAGATGAAGGAAGAATCTGGGTTGCCGATTCAGCTTGTAAAGAATCGTCGGTGATGAGAGTTGCGCCATCGTCGCGGCAGAACTTGAGCGTCTCATCAGTATAGGTCTGCTGGCATGTGGGGCAGCGTTTCATTTGCGCGCCAGATTATCACGCTAAATCCGAAACACTTGCAACACGTTGCGCGCCTCATGGAGCGCAAGCAAGAATTCGATTGTTTGATCTTTATCTTTCCTGAAGCGAAGCGAGCGTGGCGGTGAACGAGCGGAAGATGGGGCTACCGTCCGTAGAGCCGAGCAAATCTTCACAGGCGCGTTCCGGGTGCGGCATCAGACCTAAGACGTTGCGTTCGCGGTTGCAGATGCCAGCGATAAAGTCGCGCGAGCCGTTTGAGTTCGCCGCTTCGCTCGTCTCCCCACGCGCGTCGCAGTAGCGAAAGACGATGCGATCTTCCCGTTGAAGTTCGGCGAGCGTTTCGTCGTCGCAGGTGTAGTTCCCTTCGGCGTGCGCGATGGGAAGACGCAAGGTCGCGCCCCTTTGTAGTTCGTGCGTGTAAGGCGTATCGCTTGTTTCGATGCGCACAAAGACGTGATCGCAGATGAAGTGAAGTTCGCGGTTGCGCACGAGCGCGCCGGGAAGGAGTCCCGCTTCGCAGAGAATTTGAAAGCCGTTGCAGATGCCTAAGACGAAACGACCTTGCCGCGCAAATTCCGTGATCGAATTCATCACGGGCGAAAACTTGGCGAGCGCACCAGCGCGCAAATAATCGCCATAAGAGAATCCGCCCGGAATGATCACGGCATCGTAGGAACTCAAGTCGGTCTCTTTGTGCCAGATGAAATCAACGGGCTGCCCGACGTGTTTCGAGACGACGTGGTAAGCGTCATGGTCGCAATTCGATCCGGGAAAAACGACAACGCCGAATTTCATCCTTCGATCTCCACGCGCGCATCTTCAATGACAGGGTTGGCAAGCACTTCACGCGCCATGCGCTCAACGCTTTCGCGGGCGCTCCGTTCATCAAGCGATGAGTCGAGATTGATCTCGAAGAACTTGCCTTGCCTGATTCCCTCGATCTCTTTGAAGCCAAGCAATCCGACCGCATGATGAATCGCCTTACCCTGCGGATCGAGCACGCCCGGCTTCAGTGTGACGTAAACTTTAGCTTTCAACTCGCTTGCCCCGTAAGAAAAATTTGAAACTGCAACCCCGCGTATAAATCCATCATGACTTTTAACAACGAAGCGAACCTATTTTCTGCCGACGCCCGAAGATAAATTCGACGTGTGTTGAACCTCTTCATCTTCTTGCTCAAACACACGCGCGAACACCGTATCAACGTTTCGCAGATAAACTTTCAAAGAGAACACGCGCTCGATCTCTTCCGGCGCGAGGCGCGCGGCGATGTCTCTATCGGCTAACACGCGCGCCCGAAAATCGGCATCCTTAGCTTGCGGATTCTCCCAAACATGCATGGCGTTGCGCTGCACCCATTCATAAGCTTGTTCGCGGCTTACGCCCGCTTGCGTCAGCGCCAAGAGCAGTTGTCCGCTAAAGATCAGCCCGTGCGTTGCCTCCAAGTTCTGCAACATGCGTTCTGGATAGACCACAAGGGTTTCAATGAGCGTCGTCGCTTTGGCGAGCATGTAATCCGTGAGAATCGAAGAATCAGGCAGCACAACGCGCTCGGCCGATGAATGCGAGATGTCGCGCTCATGCCACAGGGCGACAGATTCAAGTCCGGCGACGGCGTATCCGCGCACGACGCGCGCGAGTCCGCAGATGCGTTCTGACAAAATCGGGTTGCGCTTGTGCGGCATCGCCGACGATCCCTTCTGTCCCTTCTTGAATTGCTCCTCCGCTTCGCGCACCTCCGTGCGCTGCCAGTGGCGAACTTGCAAGGCAAACTTGTCGAGCGACGAAGCGATGAGCGCAAGCGTCGTGAGATATTCGGCATAGATGTCGCGCTGGATAATTTGTGTTGAGACGCGCGCCGCCTGAAGTCCGAGACGCGCGCAAACCTTTTCCTCTACAATCGGGTCGAGATGCGCAAACGCGCCGACCGCGCCGCTAATCTTCCCCGTCGCCACGTTGCGCCGCGCGCTCAACAAGCGCGCACGGTTGCGCCGCAGCTCGTCATACCACAAAGCGAAAGTTAGTCCAAACGAAGTCGGCTCGGCGTGAACGCCGTGCGTGCGACCGATTTGCGGTGTGTCCTTAAATTCGTAAGCGCGCCGCTTGAGCACTTCCGTTAAAGCATCAATTTTTTCAAACAGCAGATCGCAAGCGTCCCGCAAGAGCAAAGCGTTCGCCGTGTCAACGACATCCGATGAAGTCAAACCGTAATGCACGAAGCGCGCGGCTTCACCGATGTTCTCGGCGAGCGCGGTGGTAAACGCGATCACATCGTGGTCAGTCGTCTTCTCGATCTCGTTGATGCGTTCGACTGTAAAACTCGCCCGCGCCTTTATCTCTCGCAAAGCCTCCGCAGGGATCGTGCCCATCTCCGCATGAACTTCGCAGACGGCGATCTCGACATCAAGCCACTTCTGAAACTTATTCTGCTCCGACCAGAGCGCGCCCATCTGAGGCAATGTGTAACGAGAAATCATAAACAAGAGGTTAGGGGTCAGGGGTTAGGGATTGGGGAAAGAAATAAAAGCCATGTCTTTATAATCTAACCCCCGACCCCTCGCCTCCAGTCCCTGTTTCAAAGTTCTATCCACGCGGTCGGCTCTTTCGGATGCGAGATGACGATCTCGGTCGTCGGTTGAAAGAGCGGCCCGCGTTCGCGCAGCGCCATCTCGGCCGAAAGCTTGGCGACGTAATGGTTGTTGGCGCGTTGCGAAAGATGCGTCAGAACGATTGTTGAAGCCGCGCCGTCGAAGCCGTCGCGTTGATCCGAAAGCCATTCGGCGATGTCTTCGTTTGAGAGATGTCCGGTGCGCGAGAGTATGCGCTGCTTCAACTCCCACGGATAAACCGCGCACGCCTTCAACATATCGCGCCCGTGATTCGATTCGATGACGATGCACGCACAACCACGCAGGCGCTCGCGCACAAGCGTTGTGATGTGTCCCAAGTCGGCAACAGCCGCGATGCGCACGCCGTTCGCGGTGGCGATGAAGCCGAAGTTGTCGGC